>JALYTR010000370.1 GCA_030854165.1 Pseudomonadota bacterium
GGGTTTGGCGCGGTGGTCCCCGCGACCACCCGCGCCAGGGCGATGGCGCGGCGCATGAAGGCCGCGTCTGCGGCGCCGCTCATGGCGGTGGCGGCGGCAGAGCCTGCGCGCGGGCACCATCCAGGTAGCGCGCGGCGTAGGGCTTGAGATCGGTGGAAAGCTCGATGAGCAAGGGGTTGCCGGTGGGGATCTCCACCTCGACGATGGCCGCCTCGCTCACCGCGAACAGGTGCTTGACGATGGCGCGCAGGGAATTGCCGTGGGCGGCGACAAGAATGGTCTCGCCGGCCGCCAGGCGCGGGGCGATCTCCCGGCGCCAATAGGGGAGAACCCGCGCCAGGGTGGTCTTCAGGCTCTCGGTGGTGGGCGCCTTGATGGCCGCGTAGCGGCGATCGCCGGCGAAGTCGAACTCCGAACCGGCCGGCAACGGCGGCGGCGCAACGTCGTAAGAGCGCCGCCAGATCCGCACCTGGGCCTCGCCGTGACTCTCGGCGGTCTTGATCTTGTCCAGACCGGTGAGGGCGCCGTAGTGGCGTTCGTTGAGCCGCCAATCCTTCGCCAAGGGGATCCAGAGCTGGCCGGCGGCGCCGAGCGCCAGGCAGGCGGTGCGGATGGCCCGCGTCAGCACCGAGGCGTAGGCGCGGTCGAAGGCGATGGCCTCGGCCGCCATCATTTCGCCGGCCGCCACCGCCTCCGCCTCGCCTTGCGCCGTCAGGTCCACGTCCACCCAACCGGTGAACCGATGTTCGAGGTTCCATTGGCTCTGGCCGTGGCGGAGCAGGACAAGAGTGGGCAACCGGGCATTCCTTGCGCGACGATTGGGTCGGGCTAGGGCCCCCCGACCCGAGCGTCAAGCGCGAGCGCGTCAAGCGTGGGCGATGGCGCGCCGGCGCGCGCGCCGCTATAGGCCAGCGTCATGCGCGCCCGCTTCGTCCTGGCCCTGCTGGCCCTCGCGGCGCTCGCCATGATCGCCCTAGCCCTGGTCTGGCCGCAGGGACTGGGCGAACGCTCGCCCGCGCCCTTCGGTCACCCCATGGCCGCCCCACAGGAAAAGGCGCCCCCCGCCGCGCCGCCAAGGTAAAACCTCCCATGCTTCCCACCCCGCGCGCCGACCTGCTCCCCAACACCGCCGCCTACGAGACCGTCCCGCTCGTCAAGGCGACGGGCTTTCGCGAATACGACGCCCGCTGGCTGCTGGGATCGGAGATCAGTCTGCTCGGACTCCAGGCCCTGGGACTTGGCCTGGGAACCTATATCCACGAACTTGGCCACCGGCGGATCGTGGTCGGCCATGACTTTCGCTCCTATTCCCTATCGGTGAAGCAGGCTCTGACCCTGGGCCTGGTGGGCGCGGGTTGCGAGGTGCTGGACATTGGCCTGGCCCTCTCGCCCACCGCCTATTTCGCCCAGTTCGATCTGGATGCGCCGTGCGTGGCCATGGTCACCGCCAGCCACAATGAGAATGGCTGGACCGGGGTGAAGATGGGGGCCGGGCCGCCGCTCACCTTCGGCCCCGACGAGATCGGGCGGCTCAAGGAGATCGTCCTTTCGGGGGCCGGCGAGGAACGCGCCGGTGGGACGGTGACGCACATCGAGGGCATGGCCGAGCGCTACATCGCCGACGCCGCCGCGCGCTGCGCCCTGACCCGGCCCCTCAAGGTGGTCTGCGCCTGCGGCAATGGCACGGCCGGCGCCTTCGCCCCCGAGGCCTTGCGGCGCATGGGCGCCGAGGTGGTCGCCCTCGACTGCGATCTCGACTGGACCTTTCCGCGCTACAATCCCAATCCCGAGGACGTGGAAATGCTCCACGACATGGCCGCCGCCGTGCGCGACCACGGGGCCGACCTGGCCCTCGGCTTCGACGGCGACGGCGACCGCTGCGGCGTGGTGGACGATCGCGGCGAGGAGATCTTCGCCGACAAGATCGGCCTGATGCTGGCCCGCGATCTGGCCCCCCTGCATCCGGGCGCGCGTTTCGTGGTGGATGTGAAATCGACCGGCCTTTACGCCACCGACGCCGTGCTGGCTTCCAACGGCGCGACCACGCTCTATTGGAAAACCGGCCACAGCTACATCAAGCGCAAGACCGCGGAGATCGGCGCCCTGGCCGGGTTCGAGAAGTCCGGTCACTTCTTCTTCAACGCGCCACTGGGACGTGGCTACGACTGCGGCCTGACGGCGGCCGCGGCCATTCTATCCATGCTGGACCGCAACCCCGGTCGAAAGCTCAGCGACCTGCGCCGCGCCCTGCCGGTCGCCCACACCTCGCTCACCATGAGCCCGCACTGCGCCGACGAGGTGAAATACGGCGTGGTCGATCAGGTGGTGGGCGAATACGAAGCCCTGGCCGCCGCCGGCGGCAAAATCCTCGGCCGCAAGATCGCCGAGGTGATCACCGTCAACGGGGTGCGCGTGGCGCTGGAGGACGGCTCGTGGCTGCTGGTCCGGGCCTCCTCCAACAAGCCCGAACTTGTGGTGGTGGTGGAGAGCACCGCCTCGCAAGACGACATGCGCGCCCTGTTCCGCGACGAGGTCAAGCCGAGGCTCGCCCGCCATTCGCAGGTTGGCGCCTACAACCAGGAGGTGTGAGGCGATCAGGCTCTGGTGGATAAAATCCGACATTTGGCGCCCAGTCGACCTTTCATGCCGATCATCCACTCAATCGCCCAGAAGTAGGCGAGTGCGGCGGCTACGTCCGCGTAGAGCGGCCGGCCCTCAATCTCGCTCGGTCCGGGCATGGAGCCGCTTCCAGGTCAGACGCGCACACCATGGACAGCGACGGCAATCGCGGCCCGCCACGTTCAATTGAAGGGCGGGATGGTTACTCCGGCGGCGCAGCTCGTGTCGGGAGGTCTCGTCGGATCCGCAAGGAACTCCCGTACGACCTTTTGCGCGCACGGCGATTGTGGCGTCACAAAATGGCCTATGCCCGGGATGATGAGGGTCGTCGAGTTGGGCAGGGTCTTATACCAACCGCCGCTGAAAGTGACTCGGGGGGGATTCCCATTTTTGGCGAACAGTGATTCACCCTGCTGATTGCAGGGGAGAGAACCGATGCCCGCTCTTGGATTGCGTGGCGACTATGA
>JALYTR010000042.1 GCA_030854165.1 Pseudomonadota bacterium
GTCCTCTTGATCCGCCGGCATTGCGGAAGGGGTGTGCGGCCTACGTGACGGGTCACGCCCGATGAGTGGACCGCTTCTCGCCATCCTGGTCCTGGCCGCCGGCTGGTACGCCGGCGCGGTGATCTAATTCCTCGTCGTTGGGTGGTTTCATCCCAAGGGGAACGGGGCCGGGATCATGATGGAGGCGGGGATTTGGCCCTACTGGACGATCAGGCGCATCGGTTGGGCAATCTTCGGCCCCCCGAGGGAACCGTGACCCGCCAGGCGACGGATGAGACTTTCTCGGCGGTCATGGGCCGGGCGGCGATCATCGCCCTGGCCGTGGCGCTTATGACCATCCTGGAAACGGACCTCTACCGGCGCGCTCATTCGCACACGCTGCCACCGCTCCCGGCCATCCGTTACGACGAGGGCGAGGAGCTTGCCGCCGACGAGGAAGCGGAGATTTACGGCCCCGACCCCCTGGTCGCCGCCTATCGCGCCGGCTACGCCTGGGCGCAGGCCGAAGGGATCGACCGGGTGGCGGAGTGTCCGGGGAACATCCCCACCTACCGCAACGGGTGCGCTGATTTCGTGGTGGGGCGAGCGGCGAGGTGGTGAGGGCCGCTCGAAATTTGTCCTCTTCCGCACCCGGGCGCGAGCGTCCACCAGTCACAGCGGCAGCGCACGAAAACCTTCGCAGGGCGCCTGATGTGATGCATAGTGTAGTTATCGTCAAAGGCACTCGTGGGGATGCCCAGGTGGCATCGTATCCGTCGCATGTTCCCGGCTCTTCAAACTCGCGGCGGGTTTGCCAGGATATTCTCACGCGGAGAGCATGCATGAACGGTAAGGTGTTGTGCTCTCTGTGTTGGTTCCGGGGCGGCGGCGGTAGGCAATGGAAAGCTTGATCTTGCCGGTGTTGCTGGGGCTGGGACTAGCGGCTGCCAGCGGGTTGAAAACCTTTCTCCCCCTCCTCATGCTAGCGGTGGCGGCTCGTTTTCACCTATTTGGCGTGTCACTCAACGAGCACGTCGGCTGGCTGGGTTCCCCGGGAGCATTGGCATCGTTAGGTGTGGCAGCGGCGGCGGAATTTGTCGCCGACAAGGTCCCGATCGTGGATCATGCGCTCAGCCTCTTCGGTACAGTCGCCCGTCCCGCCGCCGGCGCGTTGGCGACCTACGCCGTGCTAGGAAAAGCCGATCCGTCCGTCGCCGCGATTGCCGCGCTGATCATAGGCGCGCCGACGGCGTTGGCATTTCACACCGCCCAGAGCGGGACCCGCCTCGCCTCGACAGCCACCACCGCAGGGCTGGGCAACCCGGTGGTATCGTTGGCGGAGGACGGGCTGGCCGTCCTGACCGTGATGGTCGCCTTCACGGCCCCGCTGCTGATCCCTGTGGTGCTGGGAGCGTTGCTGTTCTTGGTGTGGCGCATGGTCAAGGCCGTGCGCGGCTCAACGGCGACGAAACCGGCCTCTTAAGGGGGCAGGGCTTTGCGGTGGGGCGCGTCGGGGGTGGCAAGCCTTCCCGCCGACGACGGGTCCCGAGGCGCCATACCCCGCGAGATCTTCTCGGCTGAAAGCGGTGAGGAGTGACCTTTTTCATTTTCCCTCAGCTCGTCGGCGCTGGCTTGGCGGCCACATCTTGCGCCTTTCGGTCAGCGGCTTTTACGCCCCTGACGATAAGACTGTAGCGGCCGCTTCTGACAGTCGAAATTTCCAGAGGCGTCACGACGAACGCACCCCCAGGCTCCCGATGGCCGTCCGACCGGCCCGGTCAACACCAGTTGGCCCAATCCGTCCCGAACCTCGAATTTATCGCCCTCGGCGCTGGCGCGCGTCACCAGATAGGCGCGTGCCGCCTCGCCGGCCTCATAGCCAATCTGGTTCACCCGCAAATAGCCGGCCATTGGGCGTTTGCGCCCACGCGCAAAGGGGCAGGATTGAGAACGTGATCGCCACGGCGAACCGAAGGGCATGAATTCGCGGGTTTAGACTTAGGCCAACGCGACGCTTCATGGTCTCCCTCCCCGGCGAGATCGAGGGCGCCGTGCAAACGGCGCTTCTGATTTTGTCGGCTAAGCCGCGGCCGGCACACCTCGCCACTCGCCGCCGCCTGGCCGGAAAAAAGTACCACGGCCACAAATAGGAGTCCGCAAAGGCCCGATCACCACCTTTGCTGGCGTTGTCAGCCCAAAAGCGGGCGGGCTGCATATCTTCGCCTCGGCGCCGCGAATTCAGGGCAGCCGGCAGGGACCGCAGAAACGACACAACCGCAACGAGCACCGGCGACATCGTCAATCCAAGGCCCAAACCCTACCGAACCATATTGCTTTGAGAGTGCCGCTTGGGCCCTTGCGTAGGAGGGACAGGATCGCCATGTCGCCGCCCAAGCGGGTAGCGCAACGGAGCGCGGAGGTCGCCGGCATGCTGACGTTGAAACCCAACTGCGAATGTTGCGACCGGGATTTGCCGCCGGACAGCACGGACGCCCGGATTTGCGCATTCGAATGCACATTTTGCGTGAGCTGCGCCGACAACGTGTTCGGCGGGGTGTGCCCCAACTGCGGAGGCAACTTCGTCGTGCGACCCATCCGCCCAGCTCACCTGCTGGCTAAATGTCCGCCGTCGCAAGAGCGTTATCTGCGCGAACAACCTTGCTCAGTCGCTGCGTAGCGGCGAGAGCTTCCCCTCTCTATTTTCGAAGGATCGACGATGAAATCCCTCCCGGTCGTGTTGGCCCTTGCTCTGCTGTTCGGCGCCAATGCCGCTGACGCCAAAGGATGCCTGAAGGGCGCGGTGGTCGGCGGCGTCGCCGGACACTTTGCTCATCACCACGCCCTGCTTGGGGCCGCGGCCGGCTGCGCGATCGGCCATCACCTCGCCCACAAGCGCGACCTCGAACGCCAAAGGGCCGCGCAGGCGGCCCAGCACCATTAGAAGCGAGCGGGCAGTCTAGAGGCGACGGTTCCAGATCGTGACGGTAGGCGCGGCGGGCGATCGTGGCGACGAACCGGATGTGGCGGGATCTGGCGAAGCGGCTTTGAAGTTTCTCGAACGAGCTGATCGGAACTTGGCCGCCGTCAGCTCGTTCCCGCGTCGGGGCTGACCAAAAGAGGGCTGTCATGGCCGCAAGAGGCGCGAGGATTTGGGCGTCGCGTCGGTCGCCGCTGTCGCCGCGCTTGGAACTCCCATCGGGCTTTCTGCGCAGGAGCTATGGAACGGCGCGAGCCTGGGCATGACGCCGGCCGACGTTCTGAAGGCCTTTCCCAAAGCGGCACAGGGCGAGCGGAGCATCGAGGGCGACGACATGATCTTGCGAGTGCCGGAGCTGCGCGCCGGAGGTCACGACGCAACCGCCTTCTTCGATTTCACGGGCGGGGGTCTGAACACCGTGGAATTGCTCCTAAGCCCCGACCGTCCGGGCGCGGCTATCGACACCGAGGATGTCAAAACTCAACTCAGCTCGAAGTATGGGCCCCCGGTCGAATGCGATGGCCGGGAGCGATGCGAATGGCGCAGCGGCGGTGTGGACATAACCTTGATCGTCGCTCAATTGGCGACCGGAGTCGGCGCGGAGATTCTCTATGGGACGTTTGCCGCGCCTTCGCGAGCCGAGCCGTCATCCGCGCCAACGCCCGTAGCACTTGTTCGAGCCTTCTATGGAGATCTGGCGGCCGGCGATGGGGACCAAGCCTCGCAGCTCGTGGTCCCAGAAAAGCGGGAGCGCGGCGCCTTTTCCTCGCGGGCGCTGACCGGCTTCTACTCGTCGCTTCCGCAGCCGCTTCGGCTCCTGAACGCCTATCCGCACAGTGGCGGGTCGGTCTTCGTCCGCTATCGCTTCACCGCAGCCGGCGGCCATGTCTGCGACGGGAACGCGGATGTCAGGACCGCGTGGGTCGGCGAGCGGCTGCTGATCGAAAGCATCCATTCCTACAGCGGCTGCTAGACACGGCCAGGGCCCGGTCTTCCAACGAGCGACGCGCAAAAGGGGAACCTGCCTCGCCGAGACTCGTTTTGAAACAAGTCGCTCACCCATCGCGCCCATCCCGAGGGAAGTGACACAAAGCTTGTCGGCGACTCAAATCTCAGGCCCAAGCTATGCGGCTGAAAGTTGATTTTGCGCTTCGGGAACCGGTCGCCCAGCGAAGGGGTTTGGGCTTCACACTTTGGAGGCTCCCATGAAGACTATAGCACTCGCTCTACTGCTCGCGGGCACGCTTGCCGCCTGCTCAAAGCCAGCCGACACCTCGAATGGCGCGATCAATGCCGATCAAAACCGTCCGGCGACGGCTCCGGCGGCGGGGAATAATTCCTTCACCGAAGAGCAAGCCAAGGGTCACCTGGCCAACGCCGGCTACACCAACATCACGGCGATGACCCAGGACGCCCAAGGCGTCTGGCACGGACAAGCCATGAAAGACGGCAAGGCGACGCCTGTTTCGGTCGATTACCAAGGCTCGGTGACCGCCCAGTAAGCCCCCACAACCCACGAGGAGACACACGATGAAGCGCACGATTACGAGACTGTTCGACACCCAGAGCCAAGCTGAAAGCGCTATACGCGAACTCGAAGCGATCGGCATCCCGCAGGATGACTTGAGCATCGTCGCCGGCCGAAGCAGCGCCGAAGATACGCGCACGTTCGCCCGTGATCACGACGACGACAATGATACTGCGGAAGGCGCGGGCAAGGGCGCGGCGACAGGCGGGATCATCGGCGGCGGGGCAGGCCTGCTTGCAGGCCTCGGCCTCCTCGCCATTCCGGGTATCGGACCAGTGGTCGCGGCCGGATGGCTCGCGTCGACAGCTCTGGGCGTAGTCGCCGGCGCGGTGGCGGGTGGCGCGACGGGTGGCCTGCTTGGCGCCCTGAAAGACGCGGGCGTGACCGAAGGTGACGCGCACGTCTACGCCGAAGGCGTCCGGCGCGGAGGAACGCTGGTGAGCGCCCGTGTCGAGGAAACCGACGCCGCCCGCGTGGAGGACGTCTTACGCCGTCAGAGCGGCGTTGACGCCGCCGCTCGTGGGGCGGCCTATCGCCAGGACGGCTGGACGGCATTCGATGAGAAGGCGACACCCTATGTCGCACCGACCAGCCCGCCCCGTATCTAGATCGTTTGGGAGGGGACACCGTTGGGTCGGCGCGGTGTCCCTTCGGCCGAGACGCCGGACGATTCGATTCGCGAGGTGGACCGCCGTTCCCACGGCGAGGTGATGGCGCTCGCGACCGGGTCGGGACGTTGATCGGCCGAACTTAAGGGGCGATACGCTGCGTCGGTCGAAGCGAGCTTGTCGTCGCGCTTCCAGGGAGCCGGAAGGCGATGTCAGGGGCTGCGCGGCTGGTTGGTCGCGTGCCGCGAAGATGCACCACCGACCCGATCCGGCGCCGCTCCGCCCAGCTTGCCCGATGGACTCTCCAGGAAACGGGTTGGGCCGCGCCAGTCTCGCGCGACATTCGCGCTGCCCCGTGACGAAGCCCGAAACTCCCCAAGAGGATGACTTGGGGGGGATGCGATCACCGGCTTGGCTGTACATTGAGACTGTCCGTCCGTCGCGCGGAGCAGCGTGCCGGACCGGTTTTCGATGTCTAAGTCGGGCGAAGGCGTCGGGGCGGTGCAGGTGCGCTGGCTTGCCGTCGTCAGGGCTTCTGGCCGCCATGTGCGACCGGCTCTTGGCCGCCGCAGGGCGGGGCGAGATCGGGCGGCGTCCCGACAGGATCATCATCCTTCAGTCTCCTTCGGGACCTGTGCTGGACCCGTCCGTCGGCGGTCATCCGCGATCAATCACGCGATTGACGGTCGGGGGCGCGCCCCGCTCAAGGCGACCCCGCAATGGCGGGGCGATCGGCTCGGACCCTCCGGCCTTCCGCGCAAGGGCTTGTGCAGGCCGGTTTCCAACTCGCTCGGCCCTGAACCGGCCGCTATCGGCCCCCTCCCTCAAAGTCTTCGCGTGATCGCGGGCGACCGCGAGCCTGGCCGGAATGGTCCGACAGGCGCACGTCAAGGAGACTTCGGTATGAACAAGATCCAACTTCGCGGCCGCGTCGGCGCCGACCCCGAGTTCCGCTCCCTCAACAGCGGCGGCAAGGTCGCCACTTTCCGCTTGGCCACCGAGGAAAGCTGGATGGTCGACAACGAACGCAAGAAGCGCACCACCTGGCACACCGTCGAGACCTTCCGGCCGGCTGACATCAAGGTCATCGAGGAGACGGTCCGCAAGGGGGACCTGATCCGCGTCGATGGGACCCTGCGCACTGAGGACTACACCGACAAGGACGGCGTCAAGCGCTACGCCACCAAGATCGTCACCTCCGAATGGGAGCACGGTCTCTACGTCGATCCTCGGGGCGACGCCAGGCGCGAAGTGTCCGAGGCGGGCTGATCCCCAAGCTCCGCCCGGGCCCTCCCCGGGCGGAGTCGCCGCTGTTAGGCCGCGCCCCGCATCGGGTCGCGGCCTTTTTTTCGGAAATTCTCAATCGGGAACCAAGTTCTCCACCCAGGGCATTGCCCGCAACCACAAGCTTTGCCGCCGTGCCGCGTTCATCCAGGTAATCCGTGTGCTGATGCTTTGCGTCCTGCGGCGAAGGGCGCGCTTGCTGCCACACGGCGCCCGATTTCCCACGCGCCCGCCTGTTGAGGCGAGCCAGCTGTCGTGAAGGGCGTCCCTCGGCGGACGGGCGGGAGGGGTTGCTTACGCGAACGGCCCCTCTTGCAGTTCTCTCGACGAACCCGAGGCGGCGGCCACAGGGCTCAGGCGGCCGCCCGGCGCTGGTCCGCGAGTTCCACAGCCAGCCAGGGCCGCAAGGGCCGCCAGCGCGCACATCGGAGCCGGCGCGGACACAGCCAAGCCGCGATCAATTATTCGACTCTAGGACGGGTGGGCCAAGGCCAAAGGCAACCCCGCAGCGCGTGGCGAGGCCAGCGGACCCTCCGGTCTTCCTTAGCTTCGCTCGTGCAGACCGGCTTCCACCTTCCTCGACCTTTGTCCTCATCCCCCTCCCCCGCCCTGCCAGGTCTCACGATCGCGGGATTGGCCGTGATCCTCACCACTCACGAGGAGATGACGATGGCGACCTTGGGCATGGCTTTTTCGGTTCTGGAACACGCCGAACAATTCAGCGAGGTCGGGCGCTGGCACGCGATCTCCGACTTCTGGACCGCCGACGAGATCCTCGAGGAGTTGACCAGCTTCGAGGAAACCTACCACGTCCCTTTCCGGCTCGACTCCGCCGCGATCTGCCACTTCGATCGCATTCTGCATTCAGAGAACGTGTAAGGGCGCGAGGGGGAGCGGGCTCCGGCCTCTCCCCCTTTCGCAACAATCACCGGCATTCAGGAAAATGACCCGCGAACAGTCGGATGCCTCCGCCCAATGGGCCCCTCCCCTGCCGCCAATCGGAACAAATTGCTCATCGCCGCGGAGTAACCAGAGTCTGCCGTCGGGCTTCCAACCCGGCCAACGCCTGTTCAATGACGTGAAGATAATCGACGTGGCTCAGTTCCTCGGGGCCGTCCAATCGCAGCTTCCGCGTTATGCTCGGGGCGATGCTCAGAAACGTCTCATAGTCGTGAACGAGGGCCTTGGCTCCGGGGAGCGGGTGTTCGGCGGCATGGGCGGTGTTCAGCCAGTCGCGAACCTCCTTGATCATGGCTTCGCGGTGATTGTGATGGACGGCGACGTCCATGCCGGAAATGTCCGACAAGGTCTGGTCGTAACGGTGCGGCTCTGCATCGAGCACCAGAATTCGCCGGGTCCGATGGGTTTTTGGGCCGCGCATGCGGAGCGCGAGGTCCGCCCCTAGTTCCAAGGCCATATTGAACCGGGGCAGGTTCGACCGAGGATCGATCTCCACGCGAGAAATGTCGTGAATCGAAAGGTGGCAGATCGAGATCATGTCCAGGATGGCCGCAAAGCGAACGCGCCCGCTGTCGCTGTCGTCGAGAGCGCAGCGTGGGCGGTAACCGCAAGCCAGGAGGGTGAAGCACGCGGCGCGCAAAAGCGGCCGATAGGCGTCGTCGAATGGGCAGTTTATGAAGACCGGTCGCCCGCGAGCGGGCTTAGTCGTCGGCAACGGTCATTGCCCGCTCAGCGAAGGCTTCGGCCACGGCGCGCTTGATCTCAGACAGAGGCAGTCGCGGCGGGATCGTCAGCCGGGGCAGTTCGATACCGCGGTAGATAAGCTTTGGCGACCTCTGCGCGGGAGCCTTGCGTTTGATACTGCTGGATGAGGTGGCCATGACGGGAATATGCGCCCGTGTTGCCCTGCGCGCAACCGCACGGGCGCCTTGAGGCTGCCAAGCAACGCGATCTCGTGTTTGACCTTCAATGGGCGTCATCCTCGGCTCGCCGCGAGCCGCGGCGCGCGCAAGGACGGGACCAAGGCCCGGTTTCGCAGATGGCATCGTGCGTTGGAGCGAATGCCACGCTGCAATGAGGGCTAAAACGTCCAAAAGGCGGTGAGGCGCCCTACCCTCTCGAGGGCGAGGTGGCCCCCTCGTTGAGGATGCTCAAATAAGCCGCATAAGCGAAGACGCGACCGCGCTGTCGGCCCGTGATCTCCGTGACGATCTCAAGGCGCCGAAGATCCGCCAACGCGGCGTTGACGGTGGGCGCCGTTAGCCCCGTGCGCTCGACCAGATTGGGACCAGTGGCGAATGGATTGAGCTGCAGGAGTTCGTGAATCCGAAGCGCCGACCCCGCTCGGTCGCTCCTCGCGGAGATACGCTCGCGGTCGACTTTGAACAGATCGACAATCCGCGTTGCGGAGTCGAACGCTTGGTTGGCCGTTTCGGCGACGCCATCGAGGAAGAACTCCAGCCACGCTTCCCAGGCGCCATGCTCGCGAACCTCTTGAAGAAGTCGATAATAGTCGGTCCGATGTGTCTTCAGGTAGAGGCTTAGGTAGAGCAACGGCTTTCTCAGCACATCGTTGACGCAGAGATACAGCGTCACCAGCAGGCGCCCAATGCGACCATTGCCGTCCAGGAATGGATGCAGGGTCTCGAACTGGACGTGGAGCAGCCCGGCCTTCAGCAGAGGCGGCAGGCCAGAGGCCTCCTCATGCATGAAGCGCTCGAATTCGTCGAGGCCGATTTTCAGCTCCGGCGCCGGAGGCGGGACGAAGAGGGCGTTTCCGGGCCGCGTTCCCCCAATCCAGTTCTGGGACCGACGAAACTCCCCGGGGTTCTTGGCGGCGCCGCGACCGCTTTGCATCAGGCGCTCATGCATCTCGCGGATCAGGCGCAACGAAAGTGGCAGATCATCCAGTCGCTTCAGCCCGTACATCATGGCGTCGACGTAGTTCGACACCTCGCGGATATCATCGATCGGCTGGCCTGCCCGTGTTTCGATTTCGAACCGGAGCAGGTCCGACAAGGTCGATTGCGTTCCCTCGATCTGCGAGGACAACACCGCTTCCTTGCGGACATACATATAGAGGAAGAGTTCCTGGCGCGGGAGCAGGACCGTGATGCCGTCCAGACGCCCCAGCGCCCGCTCGGCCAGGCTGAGCTTGGGCAGAAGTCCCAGTACGTCTATAGGTGGCGTCGGCGGTAGCGCCGGCGGAACAAAGGCGCGCACGACTTCGCCCGCGACCGTCGTCTCCATGTATCGCCCAAGGCGGCTGGCCGGCTGTCTCACGTCGAACACCTCATTTAAGCCGACGGGCGCCCGCTTCATTTGCGGGAGTCGTTAAGAAAGGTCACTTGAATAGGCTGCGGGAATCACCGCCCGTGTGACTCATTGATAAACCAAACCGGTTGTGGCTTAAATAGCGCCGACCACAAGTTAAACGAACGAGCGCATCGCGAACACGTCGTAGTTGAAAATCCGCTGGGCTATTCGTCGTGGTGCGCGCTCCTGCCCTTAGCCAGCCAACCTCAGCGACTTGGGCGGCCGTCCACGACTTCGCGCGGCCGTTGGCATTGGCAGCGGTCGGTCCTCCAGCAAACCCTGGGCGACCGCCCGGGCCAGCAGATTCTGCACCGATGAGATCGCCCACCGCGTGCCGCCGCGGGGCGTTCGGCAGTGTAAGGATTCCAGATGGCTGGCGATGGCGGCCAGGGTGGGCTGCTCCAGGGTTTTTACGGCCATGGCGACGAGCGTGACGAGGTCGTCGCTCTCACGACCATGTGGCGTCCGCGCCAGAGCGTCCGCGTCCACGAAACCATCCCTCGCCAGACGCCGCGCGGCGCGCGCCAGGGCCGCGCCTGTCCATGGACCGCCATCCGGGCGCCTTGAACCTTTCCGCTCCAGCGTCCGCGCCACCGTCTTCCACGGATATCCTGGCCGCAGCGTTTGGATGCTAGGAAGAATTTCCGGAGCGATCCGAATCACATCCGCGGTGCGCCGGGCGTCCCGGGCCGCGTGAACGGCACGGGCCTCGTTGGCGAGCCCGAGGCGCAGCGCTGGATTGCCGCCAACCCGACCGCGTTCGCGGGCGGCCTTGAGCCCCGCCTTGGTGCGTTCCCGGATCAGCGCTCGCTCGAACTCGGCGACGGCCCCGAGGATCTGCAGGGCGAAGCGTCCTTGAGGGCTTGTCGTGTCGATCGGATCGCCCAGCGAGCGAAACCCCGCGCCCTGGGCGTCCAGGGTCTCGATGATCTCCAGCAGGTGGGACAGCGACCGCGCCAAGCGATCTATGCGCACCACGA
>JALYTR010000371.1 GCA_030854165.1 Pseudomonadota bacterium
TTACCCATGGGGTTGCGGGGAAGATCGCCTGCGAAGAGGACGCGTTTGGGGTGTTTGAAGCGGGCCAGGTCGGGGGCGAGGGCGGCGAGGATGGCGGCTTCGGTGAGGGCGGGGGCGCCGACGACCACGGCGGTCACCGCTTCGCCGAGGTCGGGGTGGGGCAGGCCGATGACGGCGCTTTCGGTGACGCCGGGCACGGCGTCGATAGCGCCTTCCACCTCGCTGGGATAGACGTTGAGGCCACCGGTGATGATCAGGTCCTTGCCCCGGCCCACGATGGCGAGGTAGCCGGCCTGATCGATCACGCCCAGGTCGCCGGTCATGAACCAGCCGTCGGCGGTGAAGGCTTGCGCGGTTTTTTCCGGGGCGCGCCAATAGCCGGAAAAGACATTGGGGCCCCTGACCTCGACGCCGCCGATCTGGCCCGGCGGAAGGGGCGCGCCCGCCGGGCCGGCGATGCGCACCTCGACGCCAGGCAGGGCGAAACCCACCGTTCCGGCGCGGCGCTCACCTTCATAGGGGTTGGAGGCGTTCATGCCAGTCTCGGTGAGGCCGTAGCGCTCGAGGATGGCTTGGCCGGTGCGGGCGCTGAAAGCGTCGTGGGTCTGGGCGAGGAGGGGGGCGGAGCCGGAGATGAACAGGCGCATTTGCGCGGTCGCCTTCCGGGTCAGGCCAGGATGAGCCAGCAGGCGGGTGTAGAAGGTGGGGACGCCCATGAGGGCGGTGGCGCGGGGCATGGCGGCGAGCACGGCGGCGGCGTCGAAACGGGGCTGCAGGATCATCGCCGCGCCGGCTATCATGGCGACGTGGGTGGCGATGAACAGGCCATGGACATGGTAGGTCGGCAGGGCGTGGATCAGAACGTCGCGGGGGGTGAAGCGCCAGAGCGCTTTCAGGGTCGCCGCGTTGGAAACGAGATTGCCGTGGCTGAGCATCGCCCCTTTCGAGCGGCCGGTGGTGCCGGAGGTGTAGCAGATGGCGGCCAAGTCGCCTTCGCGCGTTGGGACGGTCTCGAAGCTGTCCGGCGCGCCGGCCGCCAGGATGGCGAGGGTCCCCTCCCCTGCCCCATCCAAGGTCTCGACGCGGGCAGCGGCGGCGATGGCGGCGATGGACTTTCGACGCGCCGGGTGCACGACAATGAGCGCTGGCGCGGCGTCGGCAAGAAAGAAAGACAGCTCGGCCACGGTGTAGGTCGGATTGAGGGGGAGGAAGACGGCGCCGGCCCGGAGGGTGGCCAGATAGAGGATGATATTGGCCGCCGACTTTTCCACCTGGACAGCGACGCGGTCCCCGGGGGCGACGCCCAGGCCGGTCAGGGTGTTGGCGAAGCGGGCGGTTTCACGATTGAGATCGCCGTAGGTGAATATTCGGGCGGCCGTTTCGATGGCCGGCGCGGTCGCGGCGCCGGATTCGAAAAGGGCGTCGAAAAGAAGATTCCCCATCAGGATCTAAAGAACGCTCTTGACGTCCGTCTTCGGGAAATCGTTCCCCTTGTAGAGTAGGCCGTCGCCCTCCTTCGCCGCCAAGGCGTAGGCGAAACAGTCGCCGAGATTAAGCCTGCCGCCGGCCCGACCCTTGAAACGCTCCGAAGCGGTGACGGCGGCTCGGGCAAGGGTGGCATCGACCGCGACCACCTGCACTCGCATTTGCGCCAAAAGCGCCTCGACGAGGTCGGCGCCATGCCGACCGTACTTCCCTTGGGCGCGCGTCAGCACTTCCCAATAGTTGACGGCAGAAATCACACCGCCGCCCGCGCCGGCGAGCGCCGCCTCGAAAATCGCGACGTCGTCTTCCTGAAAAACAATTGCTAAAATCGCCGAGGCATCCACCGCGATCATCGCGGCATGCCGTCCTCGTCATAAAAGTCTTCGTCCGTGAGCTCAGGACCGACCACGGGGAGTTCGCGAAATTGGCGGGAGATTTCCTGGATCGCTGCTAGGCGCTGTCCGTAGCCTTCGTCGCGAGTGTTCGCGTAACGGCCGAGTTCCGCCTTCACCGCGTCGGCGACGGCGACGGTGATCGGCCGGCCGGTCTGACGGGCGAGCGCGCGGATGGCGCGAACGGCCTCTGAGTTACGAATCTGAATGGGGGCATCGTTCATGATAAACTCAGCCTATCATGATTGTTGACCGCTTCGCAATCCGGCGCCCCTACGCCGACGCCGCCCCGCTCTTCTTTTCGGCGTAGATCAGCAGGGGCGAGCCGCTCCCTTCGACCACCTCGGCATTGACCACCACTTCCTCGACGCCCTGGAGAGTGGGCAGGTCGAACATGGTTTCGAGCAGGATGGCTTCGAGGATGGAGCGCAGGCCGCGGGCGCCGGTCTTGCGGCCGATGGCCTTGCGGGCGATGGCCTTGAGCGCATCGTCGGTGAAGGCCAGGCCGACGTTTTCCATGTCGAACAGGCGCTGGTACTGCTTGACCAGGGCGTTCTTGGGTTCCGTGAGGATGCGCACCAGGGCGACCTCGTCCAGATCGTCGAGGGTGGCGATCACCGGCAGGCGGCCGATGAATTCGGGAATCAGGCCGAAGCGCTGCAGATCGTCCGGCTCGACCTGGCGCAGAACCTCGCCGGTGCGCCGGTCGTCCGGGTCGGAGACCTTGGCGGAGAAGCCGATGGAGGTGCCCTTGCCGCGCATGGAGATGATCTTTTCCAGGCCCGAGAAAGCGCCGCCGCAGATGAACAGCATGTTGGTGGTGTCCACCTGCAGGAACTCCTGCTGCGGATGCTTGCGGCCGCCCTGCGGCGGCACCGAGGCGACCGTGCCCTCCATGATCTTCAGGAGGGCCTGCTGGACGCCCTCGCCGGAAACATCGCGGGTGATCGAGGGGTTGTCGGACTTGCGGCTGATCTTGTCGACCTCGTCGATGTAGACGATGCCGCGCTGGGCGCGCTCGACATTGTAGTCAGCCGACTGGAGCAGTTTCAGGATGATGTTTTCCACATCCTCGCCGACGTAGCCGGCCTCGGTGAGGGTGGTAGCGTCGGCCATGGTGAAGGGAACGTCGATGATTCGGGCCAGGGTCTGGGCGAGCAGGGTCTTGCCGACCCCGGTGGGGCCGACCAGCAGGATGTTGGAC
>JALYTR010000372.1 GCA_030854165.1 Pseudomonadota bacterium
CCGCAAGACGTCGCTCCCGCCGCCAAGGCCGCCCCGCCCGCGCCGGCGCCCGCGTCCGCGACGACCCTCGCCAAGCCGGCGGCGACATCCTTGACCCCTGAACATGTGAAAGCGGCGGAAGCAGCCAGGGCCAAGCGACGGGCTGATGCGGCGGCAAAGAAACGCGCCGCCGACGAGGCGGCTGGGCAGACGCCGCAGCCTTAGCCGGATAGTAGAGAAGTCGCTCTGGCCTGGAGGCCTTCCAGCCACCGCTGGTGCCAACCGCCCATGCGTTGCGGGAAGACGAGGGCGTTGGCGCGGGCCAGAAACCCCATCTGGGTCTCCTCGGTGAGCACATGGCAGCCGCCATCGGTCGCGGTGATCAGCCAGGCGTGCCAGGCGGCGACCCCCAACGCCCTGGCGCTCCAGGCGATCCGCTCCATGGGCGCGAACTCCTCCACCACCGATTTGAGGCGGACCCCGAAGGTGGTCCAGGTGAACCTTGCACCCGCCGATAGTTCATGGGCGCCTCCCTCGACTACGACGCCGCTCGCGTTCTTGTAAAAGATCGGCCAGTCCACGGCCCGGATCAGAGCGCCCCAGACGGCCTCTGCGGGCGCAGTCATCGCCAATTCGTTGCGGACATGAATGGGCGCGCCAGCGGGATCGAAGTTCGGCGGCCAGCGGATCGAGGGGGTTGGCATGGGCAAGGTTTCCTTATGGCGGGTGGGGATTGCCGCCCGAACGCCGATCCGCTCGGTCAGAGCGTGCCCGGCCAACGCCGGCGACTGTGAAGCACCCTCAGGACGTCGATGGAACCGGCCCGCACCCGATAAGCGACGATGAACGGTGTCCGGGCCACCACGACTTCCCGCGTTCCCGCATGGCGGCCCGGACGACCCAGCTCGGGAAAACGCGCCAGACGCGCCACCGCCGAAAGAACCCGTTCCATCTGACGCTGGGCGGCGGCGGGATCGTCGCGGCCGATGTAGTCGCGAGCCGCGGCCAGGTCGAGCAGGGCCGGCTCGGCCCAGTCTAGCCGCATCTCGGCGGCGGCGATTCGTCTGCCCGGCCCCAGGACCACACCCACGCCGCCACCGCCTCGTGCGCCGCGACCCGCCCCTCGTCGGCGGCCTTGAGGCCCTCGGCGATGGCCGCGAGCTGCCACTCCTGCACCTCGACGAAATCCTTGACCGCTTGCTCGATCGCCCACGATTTCGGCCGGTCCATGGCCACGGCGATGGCGGCGATGCGCGCGTTGAGATCGGCTTCCAGGCGGAGACTCACGGGAGATGTCTTGGCCATATCGGGCGTCTCCGCGATTGTGCGCTACAATCGACTACGACGTAACACATCGTACCCCCGCCGCACAGAGCCGCGAGATCGATCTTCCCAAACGCGCACTGGAGGGACATCGTAAGATGCTATTTTCGTGCCTGACAACGGAAAGAGAGACCATGCGCACCACGCTTGCCCTGGACGATGATCTCCTCGCCAAGGCGCGGGAATACACAGGGCTGACGGAGAAATCGGGTATCGTGCGCGCCGCCCTCATCGCCCTGGTGGAGCGCGAAGCAGCGCGTCGCCTGGCGCGAATGGGAGGAAGCGCGCCCGATTTCCAGGTCGCGCCCCGGCGGCGGCCGTGGGAGGAATGATTCCTGTCGATAGTTCCGTGTGGGTCAGGCATATCCGAGCCACCGATGACGGCCTCGCGACCTTGCTGAACGCGAACAGGGTGCTGATGGCATCCGTTCGTGATCGGCGAGCTGCCACTGGGTCATCTCCGTCGGCGCGGGGTGTTTCTCGAGCGCATTCACGACCTGCCCAGGGCCATGATGGCCAACGACGCCGAGGTTTCTGCGCCTGATCGAGCAACAAAACCTCGTTGGCGCGGGCGTCGGCTACGTCGATGCTCACCTTCTGGACGCGACCAGACTTACCCTCGACGCCAAATTCTGGGCGCTCGACAAGCGATTGAGCGCGGTCGCCGACTATCTGGGATTGAGCGCGGAAGTGGCTGCGTGACGCCGGTTCGGCGGCGCTGAACTCTCAACGGGTGTCGCGTCGCCAGTTACGCTATATTTCTGACATTTACCGACTGACAGTCCTGGGTCGATAGGGGGCCACAATGGCAATCATGCGATGCAAAAGGCACACGCCGAAAGGTAGGATCAAAGAATATTGCGCAGCGGTGAAGCCAGTTGGCTACCCGGACACGGCGCTGATCTGCGGATCAACCCATTGTCAGGAACCAGCGTTCATTTGGCTGGAAGGACCCGAGAAGGCCTCCTACGACAGAGGTGATCGCACTTTTAAAGCCTTCACGCCCTCGATGAAAGTGCGGGCGATCTAGCCGGTCAGGACGTCCGCCTTAAAAGCCTCGCGCTCCCAGCGATCCATAAAAAATCACTCTAAAATGTCGGCGTCCACGTCACGGCTCTAACCCCCCTTTTAATGGAAACCCCCATCTCTGGCAGTTGAGCTTAGCCATGGGGAAACCGTTGCTTTCATCTATGAGATGGAGGATCGCGACACCGTCTTTGATTGCAACCCAAAACCACGCATATCCGGCGTATCCGCCCATTCGGTTGTGCGAATTGACCATGCCGCACACTAATCCCACTTTGCCCGGAATGGCCGTCTTAAGACCCGCAGGCTTAAAATTGGTCGTGCCAGTGACGCCCGCCCACAGGAATTGCGCGCTGTCAGGGTCGGTCAAGGCCGAACGAATGTCGGCTTCCACGATTCTCTTGACTTCAAGAATGAAGGTTGGGGCGTCCTGTTCCGCGGGCGCGATCGCCGGGGGCGCCGCAGGCGAGGCTGGAGTCTGACACCCAGCCTTTGTGGCGGCTAACGCAATGACTAACGCGGCAAGGGTTAGTCGTTCCAAATGATGTCGATTCGGGAATGTTTCCATTTGGCTCCCCTTCAGATTTCGGATTTCGGTGACAGTGCACTTAGGGCGTGTCCTCAATTAGTGGATTCCTAAAGGGGATTCCGCATGATTCATAGGCGGTCAGCTGATTCGGAGCTGACCGATGCGTCGCTATGGGTTTCGAGACGATCAATGGGATCGGATCAAGGA
>JALYTR010000373.1 GCA_030854165.1 Pseudomonadota bacterium
CTCAGAGCCGGGACGGCCGAGGGGCAGGCGCCGTTCGCCGCGGTGCTGTCGTGCGCCGATTCACGGGTGCCGGTGGAACTCATCTTCGACCAGAGCATCGGCCATGTGTTCGTGACCCGGGTGGCCGGCAATGTCGCCACGCCCGAGATCATGGCCAGTCTGGAATATGGCGCGGTGGTGCTGGGAACCCGGGCCATCGTGGTGCTGGCCCACCAGAGTTGCGGCGCGGTGAAGGCGGCCATCGCCGGCAAGGCGGTCCCGGGTCAGATCAGCGCCCTCTACCGGCCCCTGCGCCCGGCGGTCGAACAAGGCGGCGGCGATGTCGAGGCGGTGGCCAAGGCCAACGCCCGCATCCAGGCCGACCTCATCGCCACCGCCTCGCCTGTGATCGCCGAGATGATCAAGGGGGGCACCCTGAAAGTGGTGGCCGCCTACTACGCCCTCGCCACCGGCAAGGTCACGGTGCTGGGTTGAAGTCAGACGCGGCGACGATCACCGCCGCGCGGCGTCTTGTGAGGGTGTTGCTCGCCGAGGGCGTCACCCATGTCTTCTGCGTGCCAGGGGAAAGCTATCTGGCGGTTCTGGACGCGCTGGCCGATGTCAGGGACAAGATCCAGGTGGTCACCTGCCGCCATGAGGCGGGGGCGGCCAACATGGCGGTCGCCCATGGCAAGCTGACCGGGCGGCCGGGCGTCTGCATGGTGACCCGCGGCCCTGGCGCGGCTCACGCCAGCATCGCGGTGCATACGGCGCGGCAGGACAGCGTGCCGATGATCCTGTTCGTTGGCCAGGTGGCGCGGGGCCAGCGCGACCGCGAGGCCTTCCAGGAAGTCGACTACCGCGCCGCCTTCGGCCCGCTGGCCAAGTGGGCGGTGGAGATCGACCAGGCCGACCGGATGGTCGAACTGGTCCAGCGCGGCTTTTCCACCGCCGTGCAGGGCCGCGCCGGGCCCGTGGTGATCGCGCTTCCCGAAGACATGCTGCGCGATGAAGTTCCCGAGACGCCAGTGAGCCCGAGCGCACCGGCGGTATCCGCCCCGGACTCTCAATTTCTGGACGCCCTGGCCGAACGCCTCAAGGGAGCGGAGCGGCCGCTGATGATCCTGGGCGGGACCGGCTGGTCGGCGGTCTCGCTCGCCGCCCTGGCGGCCTGGGCCGGCGAGGCGTCCCTACCGATCGCCCTGTCGTTCCGGCGCAAGGATCTCATCGACAACGACCACCCCTGCTACGCCGGCGACCTCGGCCTTGGCCCAAACCCCAGGCTCATCAAGCGGGTTCGCCAAGCCGACCTTATCCTCGCCATCGGCGCGCGCCTGGGCGAAAACCCCACCCAGGGCTATACTCTCTTCACGCGAGAGGACACGGCCCGCAAGCTCGTGCACATCCATCCCGGGGCCGAGGAGATCAGCCGGGTCTGGCCACCGACCCTGGCCGCCGTGGCGACGTGCTCGGTCGCCGCCGAGGCGCTCGCTCAAATCGCCCTGCCCAAGGCCAGGTGGCGGGATGAGGCGGCGGCGGCGCGGGCCGATGCCGATGCGTTCATCGAACCGGCGCTGGTGCAAGGCAGGGTCAACCTCTCGGAGGTGTTCACCCACCTGAGGCGGGCCACGCCAGCCGACGCCATCGTCTGCAATGGGGCGGGCAATTTCGCGGCCTGGCTGCACCGCTTCTATCCTCACCGGCAATTTGGCACCCAGCTCGCCCCGACCAGCGGGGCCATGGGCTTCGGCGTCCCGGCCGCCGTGGCCGCCAAGATCACCGCGCCGAGCCGCGAGGTGATCGCCGTGGCCGGCGACGGCGACTTCCTGATGACCGCCCAGGAGCTGGCGACCGCCATGCAATACAAGGCGGCGGCAGTCTTCATCGTGGTGGACAATGGCTCGTACGGTACGATCCGCATGCACCAGGAGCGCGACTACCCGGGCCGGACGATCGCCACCGATCTCGCCAATCCCGACTTCGTGGCCTTTGCCCGCGCCTTCGGACTGTGGGCCGCGCGCGTCGAAGACACCGTTGAATTCCCTGGCGCTTTGCGAGCGGCGCGCGAGGCGGGCGGCCCGGCGCTGATCCACGTCAAGACCGATATCCGCGACATCGCGCCCGGCCGGACCCTTTAGATGACCGCCATGAACGGCGCCGACGCCCTGATCGAGACCCTGATATTCAACGGCGTCACCGCCTGTTTCGCCAACCCCGGCACCAGCGAGATGCAGTTCGTCGGCGCCCTGGACCGCCATCCGGCCATGCGCCCGGTGCTCTGCCTGTTCGAGGGGGTCGCCACTGGTGCGGCGGACGGATTTGGCCGCATGACCGGGGTGCCCGCCTGCACCCTGCTGCACCTGGGACCGGGCCTGGGCAACGGCCTGGCCAATCTGCACAATGCCCGCCGCGCTTTCACCCCCATCGTCAACATCATCGGTGACCACGCCACCTGGCACCGCGCTCTCGACGCGCCGCTCACCTCCGACATCGCCGCCATCGCCGGGGCCACTTCGCTGTGGGTGAAATCGGCGCGGAGCGCTGACGAGGTGGGCGCCCTGGCGTCGCAAGCCGTCGCCGCCAGCCATGGGCCGCCCGGCGGCTCGGCCAGCCTGATCCTGCCGGCCGACTGCGCTTGGTCGGCGACGACCCAGATCGGCCCGCGCGTCCCGGTTCCGGCCAAGGCCGCGCCGGACGGCGCCGCGACCGAGGAGATCGCCCGGCGTCTCAAGGCCGCCAAGAAGGCCGTGCTGCTGCTGGGCTCGGGGGCGTGCGGCGAGGCCGCCCTGGCAGCCTCCGGGCGGATCGCCGACACCGGCGTGCGCGTCCTCACCGACACCTTGATCGCCCGCCAGCCACGCGGAGCTGGGCGGTTTTCCCCCGACCGAATGATGTATTTTGGCGAGATGGCCCTGGCCGATCTCGACGGGATCGACCTCATGGTGCTGGTCGAGACCACCGCTCCGGTGGCCTTCTTCGCCTATCCGGACCGACCGAGCGCCCTCGTGCCGGAAGGCTGCGAGACCGCGACCCTGGCGAACAGGGGCGAGGACGGCGCGGCGGCCCTGGCC
>JALYTR010000374.1 GCA_030854165.1 Pseudomonadota bacterium
ATCATGAACCGAAACGGGCAGCAGCCAGCCCTGGTCCACATCCCACGATCGAAATGTCTTGCCCATAAGCGGAGTGAATCAGTGTTCACTCCATCCGTCGAGCGGATTATCCAGACAGGCTCCTAGTCCAGCGGGCGATCAAAATGGCGACCTTCTGAAAGGCCATAGTGGGTTAGGACCAGCGCCGTCGCGGAAAAAAGTGTGGTCCTCTTGTCCTCGTTTTCCAACGCTTTCGCGGAGAAAAGGGGGTTATCGGCACGCAATTCGTCGGCACAATCGTGTCGCCGGATTTTCTTGCAGCGGCGCGGGGCGGATCGAACCGCCGGTGAGCGCGGCTCCTGGGTCCCGGACAATCCGCGCTGACGCGCGGCTTTCCGGGATGACGGACGTGGGGGGTGGCGAGGCGCTGGGGTCGGCTTTTCGCAATGACGGACGTTGGGGGTCGGCACCCGAACACAAAGGCTCTTGCTTAACCACCCGATGCCCAATACCAAAGCATATGCTTAACCATTCGGCCGATCTGGACCGTCTGTTTCACGCCCTGGGCGACCCGGCGCGGCGGGGGATGGTGGAGCGGCTGAGCCGGGGGCCGGCGGCGGTGAGCGAGTTGGCGGCGCCGCTGGCCATGTCGCTGCCGGCGGTCTTGCAGCACCTGGGGGTGCTGGAGGCGGCGGGGCTGGTGCGTTCGAAGAAGGCCGGGCGGGTGCGGACCTGCGCCATCGAGGCGGCCGCGCTGGCCCAAGCCGAGCAGTGGATCGCCGCGCGGCGGATCGAGTGGGAGGGCCGGCTCGACCGGTTGGGCGACTATCTGAAAACCCTGGAGAAAGAAGGAGATGACCGTGACTGATGAAACGCGGAGACAAGAGGCGGAGCCACCGGCGCCGCTGAAGATTTCGCGGCTTTTCCACGCCCGGCGCGAGAGCGTGTTCGAGGCGTGGAGCTCCGCCGACCATGTCAAGCGCTGGTTCAGTCCGGCGACCTATAGCGCGCCCGACGCCAGGGTGGAGATGCGCGTCGGCGGTCCATTCGAGGTGTGCATGCGCTCGCCCGCCGGCGAAGAACACTGGAGCCGCGGCGCGTTCGTCGAGGTTACGCCGCACACCCGCCTGGTGATCGACATGCACGTCGAAGGCAGCGGCGGCGCGCCCTTGTTCCGCGCCTGGACGGAGGTCGCGTTTTCCGACGCGCCCGGCGGAACGCGGATGGATGTGACGCAGACCTACACCTTCGCCAATCCCGCCATCGCCGCGCCGATGGTCGCGGGAGCGCCGGAAGGGTGGCGCACCACCCTGGACAAGCTGGAGACGGAGGTCGCGCGGATGCGCCGCGCGGGAGGAGACGGCGGGCCGGAAGGTCGGTGAGCGCGGCATCTAGCGGCGCGTGTGGATGAACCGTTTCGAGGTTAGCGCCTAACGCCAAAGGCAAGACAAAGAAACGGCGGCGGAATTTCACCGCCGCCGCCGCAATGGCGCGGACCTGGGTCCGCGCCGCGAGAGTTAAATCAGTCCTGCGGATTGTGCGTGCGATTGATCCGGGCGGCTGGGGGGGTGCATGCGCCTGGGATCTTGGCGAAGGTTCCATCGACAAAATTCTGGAACGAGAGGTTATCCTGCCACTCCGTCCAATCGACGCTGCTGTGGCCCTTGACGACCATCGAGTCATTGCCCGCGCCACTGGCGTAGTTGCCGAAGATGATGGTCCCGTCGTCGCGCGTGGGGCCCGCAAACCAATTTCCGCCCCAGGGACCGAAGGTCTCTCCATACCAGGTCCCGCCGGCCACAAGGCAGATCTGTTGAATGCCAGCGACTTCATAGTTACCCGGCGCAAGGCTGGCGGACGCGGCGGAAGGCGCGAGCGCGCCGGCCGCCAGAGCCGCTGACGCGATCAACGCCGCGCCCAGGATTTTCGTTTTCATATCAGTTACCCCAATGCTCTGTTTGCACCGGTCATCTTCGGGCGCGAACAATACCGGTTCACTCACCCGCTGACCGGTCGTGGGCGGAACTAATTCTCTTCATCCGGCGATGTCAACCGCCGAAACCCGGCTTTGTGAGGTCTTGACGATTATTGACATTGAATTGACGCTGAATCCCCACGTTTCAAGGTGGATTCGGGCGAGGGTCCGCCGGCGGGGATGGAGAGCGCGTTGAACCGCCGCGGACGAGCGCTTGGCGCGGAAGCGGCCCTCACCCTTCCCGCATGCTTCGGCGCACCCTAGACTGGGACCATGCTCGCCGCCCTCTCCCCAACCGCCCTTCTGATCGCCAGCGCCGTCGGCGGGTATCTGCTGGGGTCTATCCCGTTCGGGGTGATCGCCACGCGACTGGGTGGAGCGGGGGATATTCGGGCCGTGGGTTCGGGCAATATCGGGGCGACCAATGTGCTGCGCACCGGCCGGCGCGATCTGGCGGCGATCACCCTGATCGGCGACGCGGGCAAGGGGGCGGCGGCGGTGCTGCTGGCCGGGTGGCTGGTTTCGCCGATGGCGGCGGCGGTGGCCGGAGGCGGGGCGTTCCTGGGCCATCTGTTTCCGGTGTGGCTCAGGTTTCGCGGCGGCAAGGGGTTGGCGACCTTTTTCGGCATAGTGTTCGCCATTGCCTGGCCGGTGGGGATAGCGGCGGCCCTGACCTGGCTGGCCATGGCGGCTGTGTTCCGAATCTCCTCCTTGGCGGCATTGGCGGCGGCGGCGCTTTCGCCACTCTATCTGCTGTTCCTGTTTCATTGGTCGAGCGAGCCGCGCCTGTGGCTCATCGTCGGCATGGCGGTGGCGATCTTCATCCGCCATCATGAGAACATCCGCCGTTTGCTGGCGGGGAGCGAGCCGCGCATCGGGGTCGGCAAGGCCGCCACGCCCCCGTGAAGCGGCGCGAACTCTCCGAGCGCGAGCGGATCGACTGGCTGCGCCTGGCGCGGGCCGAGTCGGTGGGGCCGGTGACCTTCGCCCACCTGATCGGCCGCTATGGTTCGGCGTCCAAAGCGCTGGAGGCCCTGCCGGACCTGGCCCGCCGTGGCGGGCGGGCTGGATCGCCGGAGGTTCCCAGCGTGGCC
>JALYTR010000375.1 GCA_030854165.1 Pseudomonadota bacterium
GATCATTGCGTCGTCCTCCACGACAAGCACACGCAACGCCTTGGTCGCCTCGTCGCGAGTCACGCGGTCTTGTTTGCCAGGTCTTGGCCGAGGGCTCGAACTCGCGCTGGCGAAATCGGGGTGGATAGCGTCGTCAGATCGGGAGCGTACTTTGTCGAGCTGGGTCGTTTGATGTGATTGCATGACCATAGACCCAACATCCCCGCAGCGGGATAAAACCAATGTCGGACAAACCCCACATGCAACGGGTCACTTGAGGTCTCACCCATCGACATTCATGGCGCCGCGATCATTCTCGAGGCAGACTCGGAAACTACTCAGGCTTTCGCGCGTTCAGGCGATTGCGGCGGGGGTCTCAGGGGGGCCCAGGTGGAAATTGACCGGCGGCGCGAACGCCCTGGGGCGGGCACGGCGCCGCCAGATGAGTAATTTCCGAAACTGGCGGCGCGACGCCGAACAGCGCTTGATGTCGCGCGGACCTTGATGTCGCGAGGACGGAGCTTGGCGGTCGGCATCCTACAATTGACACATGAAATTTGAATGACAGGCAAAGGCCCTCTGGCCCGCGTAGACGAGAAGACGGACGGAAGCATACCCTTGATCCTCCCGGTCGAAGGCGCGGAGTCCCCGGCGCCCCGTGCGAGGGTGCGAGGCACACTGTCGCTCTTTCGGCTCCGATCGCTCGGCGAGGGAACGACCCCGCGACAACCCGTCAAAGATCCGCGGGATTCTCCCCAAGGCCCCCATCCGCGAATTGAGCGCTCGACGTTGGGGGACGCGACAAGACGCTCATCCAAGGCGCAGCTTGCTCGTCGTCGGAACGAACGCTTTCACGGATCGAACGTCGCCCTCCCACCACGGCGCGATCGGATCGAGACACGCTGAGGACATATCGCCCGGTGGCCGACCAGGGGCTTGGTCCCGTTGAGGGTGACCTGGTTTTATCGACGCACTGCGCGATCCGTGCTAAAGTGAAGGCTGGCGTCGGGAAGACGTCTTCCGAGATCAATTCAGCATGGCTAGAAGCCGCGTGCGCAAGGCTGAAGCCGCCCGGCCACGGCCGGAAGCGACCGTGCGCGGGCAAAAGCCCGCACTTGCGATGGCGCAATTCCCGATCGTCGCCGTCGGTGCGTCGGCCGGCGGCCTCGAAGCGTGCGGAAAGCTCCTGTCCGGTTTGCCCGCCGGCACCGGCATGGCCTTCATCCTGATCCAGCACCTCGATCCGACGCATGACAGCATGTTGGTCGAACTCCTGGCTCGCCACACTTCCATGACAGTTCGGGAAGCAACCGAGGGGATGCGGCTCGAGAGCGACCATCTCTTTGTCATCCCGCCAGGAACCTATCTGTCGGTATCCGCCGGGGTATTACGGCTTTCACGGCCGCAGGCGCCTCGTGGCGCGCGGCTGCCGTTCGATTTTTTGCTGCGGTCTCTCGCCAAGGACGTCGGCCCGCGGGCGGTATGCGTGGTCCTCTCCGGCATGGGGGCGGACGGCAGCCTTGGGCTGAGAGCCATAAAGGAAGCGGGCGGACACGTCATCGCCCAGGATCCCGACGAAGCTGCTTTCGGGGGCATGCCGCACAACGCGGTTTTGACTGGCGTTGTGGATCAAGTGCTTCCTCTTGAGAAAATCGCGGCGGCGTTGGTCGATCTCGATCCGCCGACGGGACACGCGCCAGTTGGGCCGAGCGCAAACGCCTCGTCGCACGACGGGTTGGCCGAGATCATCGATCTTTTGCGCGCCAGGACCACCCATGACTTCACGCTCTACAAGCGCGGCACGCTGGAGCGCCGGGTCGAGCGGCGCATGGCGCTGGCGGCTATCAAGACCGACGGACATGCATCGGTATCTGGACGTCCTGCGCGGCGACACCGTTGAACTCGATCTGCTCGCCAAGGATCTGCTCATCAATGTGACGAGCTTCTTTCGCGACCCGAAGGTGTTCGATCTGTTGGCTGAGACGATCGTTCCGGAACTGGTCCGAGATCACGCGCTCGACCAGCCCCTCCGCGTCTGGGTCGCCGGCTGCAGCACGGGCGAGGAGACCTATTCCCTCGCCATGCTGTTCCGCGAGGCGATCGCCGCCCAGTCGCGCAGCCTGAAACTCCAGGTCTTTGCTTCCGATATCGACCCGCAGGCGGTGGCGAGCGCCCGGGAGGGCCTGTATCCGCACACGATCGAAGCCGATGTGTCGGCGGCGCGACTCTCCCGCTTTTTCGCCAGGGAAGAGCATGGCTACCGGATAATGCCCGAACTGCGCACCGCCGTCGTGTTCACGGTGCAGGACGTGTTGGCCGACCCCCCGTTCTCGCGGCTTGACCTGGTGTCGTGCCGCAATCTCTTAATCTATCTGCGCCCCGAGGCGCAGGCCAAAGTCGTCGCGCTGTTCCACTTCGCCCTGCGCGAAGGAGCCATTCTGCTCCTTGGCAGCGCGGAATCGGTCAACGCCGTCGACGGCCGATTCAAGGTGATCGCCAAATCGGAACGGCTTTATCGCCGGATCGGTCACAGTCGGCCGGGCGAAACTCGCCGCCCAGTGGCCGCCCCCGATAGTCTTTGGCCAGGTCGGCGCCGAGGAGACGCGCCGTCGCGCTCGCGCCCCGCGGGCCTGGCCGAGCTTTGCCGCCGTCTGGTCGTGGAGGCCTATGCGCCGGCGGCGGTGCTTATCAATCGCAAACACGAGTGCCTCTATTCGCTGGGCCCGATCGACACCTATCTGCGGGTCACTCCCGGTCACCCCGCGCATGACCTGCTCGCCATGGCGCGAGAGGGCGTGCGGATAAAGCTGCGGTCGGCGATCGAACAGGCCGTCCAGACCAAGTCACGAGCCATCGTCCACGGCGGTCATTCACAGCGCGATGGCGCGCCGCCGTCGTTCGACATTTCGGTTCAGCCGGTGACCAGCGAGGGCGACGAGCTTTTGCTCGTCTGTTTCATCGACGCGCCTGGTCGGCGGCTTGACTCGGCGCGTCAGACGAGCGCGGGCCAAAATTCAAGGGTCACCGAGCTTGAGCAGGAGCTCGAAGCCACCAGGGCCGAACT
>JALYTR010000376.1 GCA_030854165.1 Pseudomonadota bacterium
CGTCTCAAGGTGGCGCTCGGCGCGGCCGGCGCGGTCGGCCGCGTCGGCGAGCAGCCGCAGGACGGTCGTATCGGCGGGCGCCAATCGGGCGGCGCGAATGAGGGTGTCGGTGGCCTCCGAATCCTCGGCCTGGGCGAGATGGGCGCGGCCCCGCTCGGCCAGGAAGGCCGCCGCGCGCGCCACCGCCGCCTCCAGGTCCGCGCAGCCCGGCGTCAGAATCCGCAGGGCGAGAATGGCGTCGGCGTAGTCGAACGGCGAGGCTTCGAGGCTCGCGGCGGCGCAAACCCGGGTGGCGGCCGCGAAGACGGTCTCCCGCGCCGCCCCGGAGGTCTCTTGAGAGCCTTGTTGAACGAAGGCGGCGGCCAAGGCCATGGCCGGCCAGGCCACCAGGCGCTCGACGACTTCAGCGGGCTTCACGTGGCCGGCGGCCTGGGCAGCGATCAGGCGCCCAAGGGCGTCCGCCTGCCGATCCAGCCCGAGGAGAGCCTCGACGCGCTGGAGGCAGGCGCGGCCTGCCGGGAGGTCATCGACCCGCTCGTCCAGGATCCCCAGAACATCGGTCCATCGGTGGGCGGCCGCCAGATCGCCGATTGCGTTCCACAGCTTGACGCCGCCCAGGCCCGGAATGGCGGCGAGGCGGCGCACGACGTCCAGGCGCTCCTCCGTCCGGCCAACGCTGGCGTAGGCATAGGCCAAGGCGGCCAGGCCCAGAGGATTGGCGTCGTCGATGGCCAGGGTGGCCAGGGCGGCCGCCTCGGCCTCGGCCGGACGCTCCAGCCGCGCCAGGATGCGCGCCACCTGGCCGCTGGGATAGGCCGACGCGGGGGCGGAGGCGCGGGCCCTTTGGAAGCTGGCCAGGGACGCCTCCAGATCACCCTCCGCTTCGAGGAGAAAGCCTTCGGTCACCAGGACCTCCGTGGTGGGGCCCAGGCGCGCCCGCAGCGCTTCGAACGCCGGCCGCGCCGCCGCCAACTCGCCGGCGACAATCTGGGCGCGGACGCTGGACGCCGCGGCCTGGGGATTGGCCGATCGCGCGGGCGCGCCCGTCACACCGCGGCCTTTTTTGACGTTGGACGGGGCGAACCGCGGGGGCCAATCAGCGCCGGCTGGGGAACATTTTGATCGTCTTCGGCCATCTTCGAATCGGGTGTCTTTGAAGCGCTGTTTCGATCGGGGACGCGAGCGCGCCAACCAGAGGCTGCCGGTTCGAACCGCAAGAATACCTGAAGACACGCGAGCGGGCGAATGCGGTTTCAAGCTGGCCGTGAGTTTTCGCACCCACAACATCGCCCGAGCCTTCATGGCCCGGCCCCTGCAACAGGGGCCGCTGCCGCCGCTGGGCGAATTTGCGTTGACGGCCCCGTGGCGAATGCAGGCAGGTTGACTATCCCACCCGCCGGAGCCACAAGACAGCCGCGCGGCCCGGGGGGCGATCGCGGGAAAGTCTCACCAGATCGAGGAAGAAAGTTCGATGGCAGCTGGACCGCGTGTCGCCTTGATCACCGGGGTGACCGGTCAGGACGGGGCCTATCTGGCCGAATTGCTGCTGGGGAAGGGCTACATCGTCCACGGCGTCAAGCGCCGATCGTCCTCGTTCAACACCGGCCGCATCGAACACCTCTATCAGGATCCGCACCAGAAGGGGCAACGGTTCATCCTCCATCACGGGGACATGACCGACAGCACCAATCTGATCCGCATCGTCCAGGAAACCCAGCCGGACGAAATCTACAATCTCGCCGCCCAGTCGCACGTCCAGGTCAGCTTCGAGACGGCCGAATACACCGCCAACGCCGATGCGATCGGAACCCTGCGGCTGCTGGAAGCGATCCGCCTGCTGGGCCTGGTCGACAAGACACGCTTCTACCAGGCTTCGACGTCCGAGCTCTACGGCAAGGCGCAGGCCGTGCCGCAGAGCGAGACGACACCCTTCTATCCGCGCAGCCCCTACGCGGCGGCCAAGCTCTACGCCTATTGGATCGTGGTGAACTATCGCGAGGCCTACGGCATCCACGCGTCCAACGGCATCCTGTTCAATCACGAGAGCCCCCTGCGCGGCGAAACCTTCGTCACCCGCAAGATCACCCGCGCCGCGGCGGCGATCCGTCTCGGCATTCAAGACAAACTGTTCCTGGGCAATCTCGACGCCAGACGCGACTGGGGCCACGCGCGCGAATATGTGCGCGGCATGTGGCTGATGGTGCAGCAGGACCAGCCTGACGACTATGTGCTGGCCACCGGCCAGACCACCCAGGTGCGCGACTTCGTGCTGCGGGCCTTTTCGGAGGTCGGGATCGACCTGGAGTTCTCCGGCGAAGGCGCCAGCGAGACCGCTGTCGATCCGAAAACCGGCAGGGTGCTGGTGGAGGTCGATCCACGTTATTTTCGCCCCACCGAGGTGGACCTGCTGATCGGCGATCCATCCAAGGCCGAACGGGTGTTGGGCTGGCGCCACCAAACGTCCTGGCAAGACCTCTGCGCCGAGATGGTGCGTGAGGACCTGGTCGCCGTCGCCAAGGATCAGAGGCGCAATGCCGACTGACGAGCCTTACTCATTGGCGGCAAAACGGGTGTGGGTAGCCGGCCATCGCGGCATGGTCGGCTCGGCCATCGCGCGGCGGCTGGTATCCGAAGACTGCGAGGTGCTGACCGTTGGGCGCGCCGAACTCGACCTTGCCGACCAGGCGCGGACCCACGCCTGGATGGCCGACCGGCGACCGGAGGTGGTTTTCCTGGCGGCGGCCAAGGTGGGCGGCATCCTGGCCAACAACGACTATCCGGCCGATTTCCTGCGCGACAACCTGCAGATCGAGATGAATGTCATCGAGGGCGCGCGACGGGCCGGTGTCGAAAAGCTGATCTTCCTGGGCTCAAGCTGCATCTATCCGAAGTTCGCCCCGCAACCGATGGTCGAGGAGGCCCTGCTCACCGGGCCGCTGGAGCCGACCAATGAGGCGTACGCGATCGCCAAGATCGCCGGCATCAAGCTGTGCCAGGCCTATCGCAAGCAGTACGGCTGCGACTTCATCTCGGCCATGC
>JALYTR010000043.1 GCA_030854165.1 Pseudomonadota bacterium
AGCCTGGAGGGAGGCTTCGCGGCCACTTCCCTGACCACCCTGATCCAGATGGTGGGCTCTGGCCTGGGGATCTCCTTTCTGCCGGCCATGGCCGTGGAGGCCGCTCTGGCGACCGGCGCCCAGATCACCGTGCGGCCCCTTGACGCCGAGTATGCCAGCCGCGAGATCGTCGTCGCCTGGCGCGCCGCCTCCACCCGCGCCGCGGAAGGGCGCCTGCTGGCCGAGGCGTTCGCCGCGTGAGGCCAAAGCCGTGGCCGCGCCGGTCGCTGTGGCAGACTCCAGCCCCGGATGTTCGACGGGTGGGATCCACGCGCTCGCACCGCCTCTCGGCGACCGCCTTCTTTTGATTTTCACTCAATCCCCCCGCTGGTGCGCGGCTTCAAGGGCCGCTTCGGCGGTCGAGGCGAGCATGAAAAGGCGGTGGGGCCGAAGCGGGAAGGCGGTGAATCCGAAGGCTTCGTAGAAGGCCGCCGCGCGATCGTTCTTGGCCTCCACGACGATGGCGAAGACGGCCACCGACCGACCGGCGTCCAGGATCCTGCGCACCGCATCGGCGAGCAGCAGTTCGCCGAGGCCTCGTCCTCGCGCGCGCCGGTCTCGTGCCAGCCGTCCGATCAAGGCGGCCGGGATCGCGTCATAGCGCGGAAGCTTGCGGGCAAGCGTTTCGGGCAACTCGTCCAGGGCCAAGGTAAAGGCGCCGAGGCTGTAGAAACCGACCACGCCCAGCGCGTCATCGACCGCGACGAAGACCCGCGCGACATTGCGCTTCTCGTCCTGGCTGGCGCGCAAGCAAAACCAGTCGTCGAGTTCGGAGACGCCACAGGCGAAGGCGCCGCGATCATGGCCCTTGCCCAGCGGCTCGATGGCCAGGGCCAAGCCGGCTCAACCGATCTGTTGGCGATGCCGTCGCAGCGCCGCGACCAATCTGTCCGTCGGTTCGGGAGGATTGCCCACGGCGTTCAGAAAGGCGTCTCTGTCCGCGCCGGTAAGAACCATGCGCTCGTGCTCATCGAGCACGCGCCTGGCGCCTTCATAGGCAAGATCGCCCGCGGTCAGGCCGCTGACGGCCATCGCCCGCTGAATCAACGTTTTGGCCGAAGCCGCCACCCGCAATTCCAGTCTCTCACGCTTGATTTCCCGGAACGTGCCTTTGGCGACAGCTTGTCCGCGGCGCGCCGCGATCACCATGGGATGTTCCTTCCAAATGCTCATGTACGGCATTACACCGTGCGCCACAAAGGGCGCAAGCGTTTTGGAATGGCCACGCATCCGTCCTAAACCGAAAATGCGAAGAGTTCGCGCAGGTGGGCGTTGAGAAATTTCCCGGCCGGGTCGACCCGGCGCCGCACCGCGCCCCAGGCCTCCGCCGCGGGGTAGAGCCGCACCACATCTTCCGCGATCAGGGTGTGGCGTTTAGCCCAGTGCGGGCGCCCGCCACCCTCGGCGAACACCGCTTCCACCGCCGCGAAGGCCTCGCGCCAGGGCATCTTGGCGTACTGGTGGAAGGAGATGGACACGCACGGGCCGGCGTTCATGGGCGAGAGCTGGATGTCGTCGTCGGCCACCGCGCGGAACTCGAAGGGGAAGATGATCGGCAGGCGGCGGCGGCGCACCTCGGCGATCGCCCGACGCAGAGTCTCCGGCCCGGCGGCGGCGGGGATTTCGTATTCCATCTCCTCGAAGCGAACGGCGCGCTCGGAGGGGAAGATGCGCCAGGCCGGCCCGGCGCGGCTGGAGGCACCGATGGCGCGGGTCATCAGCCGCTGCAGGGCCGGGGCCAGGAACGGCGCGGCCGCCGCCAGGTCACAGGCGAACTGATAGGTCCCCTCGGGCGTGTCGCCCTTGAGCGGATCGTCACCCTCGTCGACCGGATCGAGGATCTTGAGCATGGCCTGGTCGGCATAGGGAAAGACGAAAAACTCCACATGGCGGTGGCGCTTGGTGAGCGCGTCCCATTCGCCCAGCACCTCATCGAGCGGCGCGCGGCGGATGGTTTCGCGCAAACGATAGGCGGGCATGACCGCCAGCTTCACCGCCGCCATCACCCCCAGCATCCCCAGGCTGACCCGCTGGGCCTCGAAGAGGTCGGCCTCACGCTCGGCGTCGCACTCGACCACCGATCCATCGGCCAGCACGAGCCGAAAGGCCAGGGCGAGGGTCGAGAGCGAGCCGAGCGTGCGGCCGGTTCCATGGGTGCCCGTGGCCAAGGCGCCGGCAATGGCCTGCTTGTCGATGTCGCCCTGGTTGGCCAGCGAGAGACCCTTATCCCACAAGGCCGCGGTGAGACGGGCGATCGACCAGCCGGCCGGCGTCCACGCCGACTGCCGATCCGCCGCCACCTCCAGTTCGCCCTCCATATCGGCCAGCGAGATCAGCACCCCGTCGGTCTCGCAGAGCGGCATGAAGGAATGGCCGGTCCCGGCGACGCGAACCCGCGCGGCCCGCGCCACCAGGGCGCCAAGCTCGGTCAAGGTGCGCGGGCTCGCCAGTTCGGCCGGCGCCGCGACCACGCTGCCCGACCAGTTTCGCCAGTGCGCCATGCCGCCCGTCCCGTCTCGCCGCTAAAATCGGCCCTATCGCGCATGTCGCGCCAAGCGCTAGATTTGCCTGGAGCGAGGCGGAGGAACAAGCATGGGTTTCGCGGAATACGGGGACTACGATGGCCTCGGGCTGGCCAAACTGGTCGCAACGCGCGAGGTCAGCCCCGCCGAACTGGTCGAGGCGGCCATCGAGCGCATCGAGCGCCACAACGGCGTGCTGAACGCGGTGGTCCACAAGGCCTATGACGAGGCCCGCGCCGCCGCCGGCGGCGGCCTGCCGGATGGGCCGTTTCGGGGCGTGCCGTTCCTCATCAAGGACCTGGGCGTGACGGTGGCCGGCTGGCCCCAGACCCGCGGCAGCCGCTTCACCCGCGACATGGCCGACACCGCCGACAGCGGCCTCGTCCGCCGTTACCGTGAAAGCGGGATGGTCCTCATCGGCAAGACCAACACGCCGGAATTCGGCATTACCGGGACCACCGAGTCGGCCCGCCTGGGTCCTTGCCGAAACCCCTGGAACCCGGACCATATCGCCGGCGGCTCGTCTGGCGGCTCGGCGAGCGCCGTGGCGGCTGGGATGGTTCCCCTGGCCCACGCCAGCGACGGCCTGGGCTCGATCCGCATCCCGGCCGCCTGCTGCGGCCTGGTCGGCCTGAAGGTGACCCGCGACCGCAACCCGGACCTGCCGGACGGCGGCGACTGCGCCCCCGGCCTGGTGGTGAATCACGTGGTCAGCCGCACGGTGCGCGACAGCGCCGCCATGCTCGACGCCACCGGGCGCCCCGAGGCGGCCTCGCCCTATCCCGCGCCGCCCAAGGAACGCCCCTATCTGGAGGAGATCGAACTCTCGCCTGGCGCCTTACGCATCGCCTGGTCGGCGCAGACGCCTTCGGGCCGGCCCATCGATCCGGAGGTGGAAGGCGCCCTGCACAAAACCGTCGAATTGCTGCGCGCCCTCGGCCAAGAGGTGGTCGAACGCGGCCTTGGCATCGACCAGCGGGCCCTCTACCGGGCCATGGGGCCGGTCAGCGGAGCCAATTTCGCGGCCGGCATGAAGCGCCTCATCGAGCGGCTCGGCCGCGAGCCGGAGGAGGTTGAACTCGAACCGCTCACCTGGGCGAGCTTGAAGAGCGGCCGGAAGGTCACCGGCGAGGAGGCCCTGTGGGGCCTGCAGGAGATGCGGGCGATCAATCGCCAGATCCTCGCCCTCTTCGAAACCTTCGATGTCTTTCTGACCCCCGTCATGGGAACGCCGCCGCCGCCCATCGGCTACATCGATCCGGTGGCTCTGGCCCCGCGCGAGGTGAACCGCCGCCAGGGAGCGGTCTTTCCCTACACCCCGCCCTTCAACGCCAGCGGCCAACCGTCCATCTCACTGCCCCTAGCCTGGTCGGCGGAGGGCCTGCCCATCGGCATGATGTTCACCGCCCGCTACGCCGACGAAGCCACCCTCTTCCGCCTCGCCGGCCAGCTCGAAAAGGAGGCGCCGTGGAAGGACCGGCGGCCGGGGATCTGGAATTGACTTATCACGTCTGCGTGAAACCCGTTGAGTGTGTGACGAAAGAGATCACTGCTCAACTTGCCTTCGATCTCAAATCTCGGCCAATTGCGGCACCTTTGCCTATTGGGGGAGCTACGCTATGACGCCCGTCGAAATCGACTGGACGATGACGGAAGAAATTACTATCTCGGATCACGCCAGAGAGTTGGGATTTGAACTTCGACGCTATAAAAATCAAAAAGAAGATATTCAGACGGCGATCAAAAAATTACAATAGATGCGGTTATTTCCGAAATCCGTCGCGTTTGGAATAATGATGATGAAAATTCTACGAGATTCGATGATATTAAGCGTGGGGTATATGTAATTGCAATAGTCGGGGGCTTTGGAATTAGATACAAAGAAAAATGCTCCGAGGTTATGTATATCGGGAGAGGTGGAATTGCCAATCGCCTAAGATCTCATATGCAAAATTGGATATTTGATATGGCAATTTCGCTTCGAGATGTGCCATTCAAATTTTACATGGAATCGTTTCCAGATCGTCGGCAGTCCGATTTATTCAAATATGTTGAGGGAAAACTACTTGAGGAATTTCATGGTATATTCGGGGAAAAGCCTCTTATAAATAAAATAGCGGCTCGGCGTGACGCGGGCAAATATGATTATGGCGGAAACTGCTATAAACCGTTCGATAATCGGGGCAAGAAATATCATTGGGAAATCAGACCCACCCGGAGGAACGAGTGGTTCAAGGAGATGGAGGACGAATAGCTGGCAGGGGCGGCCGAAGGCCGCAAGCCAGGGGCGTCACATACCGACTTTGACAAGCCGCTAGGAGGGTATGAAAAGATCACACCATCTGATATTTTGATCGGCGGAGGACACCATGCCCGCAACCGCGAAACGAACTGTCAGCCTGCCCACCGAGCAATCCGGTTACATCGATTCCCTGGTCGCGACCGGCGCCTACGCATCGGCGAGCGAAGTGGTGCGGGCCGGATTGCGCGCCCTACAGGAACGCGAGGCCGCCATCGGGCGATGGCTCACTGAAGAGGTCGCGCCGGTCTATGACAGAATGCGGGCCGATCCATCACGCGGCATTCCCGCGGAGGAGGTTTTCGCCGGCATTCGTTCCCATCATGCGGAACAGATCAAGTTGAACAAGCGTGCGTCATAGGGTCATCTTTTCGCCCGAGGCGCGAGAGGATCTCATGGCTCTTTATCGTTTCGTCGCCGAGCGCGCGAGCTTTGAGACCGCCCTTGGCTATGTGGCTCGGATCGAATCCTATTGTCTCGGCTTGAAGGAATTTCCTGAGCGCGGAACGCAACGAGACGAGCTGCGCAAGGGACTGCGCACAAACGGATTCGAGAGGCGGGCGACGATCGCGTTCCATTTGGACGCTGATACTGTATTCATCGACCGCATCCTGTATGGCGGGCGTGACCTGGAAGCCGCGTTGTCGAATTCTTCCTGAAATTCGGAGGGGAAATCGCGATGAACCTGAAACTAAGCTGGGCGCGCGGGGCCGATCGGCCCGGGCTGCTGGAAACCACCATCGGCGAGGCGCTCGCCTGGGCGGCCGAGCGCTGGGGCGACGAACTGGCGCTGATCTCGGCGGCGCAGGGGATACGCTGGAGCTGGCGGCAACTAAGCGACCGCGCCGACGCCCTGGCGGCGGGCCTGCTGGCGCTCGGCCTCGAACCGGGCGACCGCATCGGGATCTGGGCCCCCAATTGCGCCGAATGGACCTTGACCCAGTTCGCCGCGGCTAGAGCCGGCCTGATCCTGGTGACCATCAATCCAGCCTACCGGCGCGCCGAGGTCGAATATACTCTGAACAAGGTTGGGGTGAAGGCGCTGGTCGCCGCCGAACGGTACAAGAGCAGCGACTATGTGGGCATGATCGAGGATCTGGCCCCCGAGGTCGCCGCCTCGACGCCCGGCGCCCTGGCCTGCGCGGCCCTGCCGGCCCTGAAGGTTCTGATCAAGATCGGCGGCGAGCCGCGCCCGGGCTGGCTGGCCTTCGATGAGGTGGCCGAGAGCGGGCATGAGGCCGACCTCGCCCGCCTAGCCCAGATCGCCGGGCGCCTGCGCGCCCGCGACGCCATCAACATTCAGTTCACCAGCGGGACCACCGGCTCGCCCAAGGGCGCCACCCTCTCGCACCGCAATATTTTGAACAACGGCTATTTCGTCGGCGCCGCCATGGGCCTCAGGGCCGACGACCGGCTGTGCATCCCCGTGCCGCTCTATCACTGCTTCGGCATGGTGATGGGAAACCTCGCCTGCCTCACCCACGGCGCGGCCATGACCTATCCTTCGCCGACCTTCGATCCCGCCGCCGCCCTGGCCTGCGTGGAGGCGGAGGCGTGCACCGGCCTCTTCGGCGTGCCGACCATGTTCATCGCCATGCTGGGCGCCCCCGATTTCGCGCGTTTCGACCTCACCAGCCTGCGCACCGGCTGCATGGCCGGCGCGCCGTGCCCGGCCCCGGTGATGAGAGAGGTGATCGAGCGCCTGCACATGCGCGATGTCACCATCGCCTACGGCATGACCGAAACCAGCCCGGTCAGCTTCCAGACCTCACCGCGCGACGCTCTGGAGCGGCGGGTTTCCACCATCGGCAAGGTCCAGCCTCATCTGGAGGTGAAGATCGTCGGCGAGCGCGGCGAAATCGTCCCGCGCGGCGCGCCGGGCGAGATCTGCACCCGCGGCTATTCGGTCATGCTGGGCTACTGGGAGGATGCCGAGCGCACCGCCGAATGCCTCGACGCCGAGGGCTGGATGCACACCGGCGATATCGGGACGATCGACAAGGCCGGCTACGGCAATGTCGTGGGCCGCATCAAGGACATGGTCATTCGCGGGGGCGAGAATCTTTATCCCGCCGAGATCGAGGCCTTCCTGTTTCGCCATCCCAAGATCGCCGAGGTTCAGGTCGTGGGCCTGCCGGACGCGCGCTACGGCGAGGAACTATGCGCCTGGATCCGCCTTCACCCCGGCGAGGCTGCCGAAGAGACCGAGGTCCGCGCCTTCTGCGAGGGCCAGATCGCCCACACCAAGATCCCGCGCTATCTGCGCTTCGTCGACGAATTCCCGATGACCGTCACCGGCAAGGTCCAGAAATTCCTGATCCGCCAGGCGATGATCGAGGAACTGGGACTGGAGGCGCGGAAGACCGCGTGAATCGCGTGGCCTCCGGCGACGCCGGCCGCGTCCTGGCCGAGTTGCGACCGGGCCTGCGCGTCTATGTCCAGGGCGCGACGGGCGAACCGCTGGCCCTGCGCGGCATCCTCGGCGACGCGCCGGAGGCGTTGGCGGGGGTCGAGCTCATCGCCGGCCTGCTGCCAGGCATCAACGATTTCGACTACGCCGCCCTTCGTCCGAACGCCCACCTGACCACCTTTCTCCTGCCGCCGGCCCTGCGCGCCTCCTTCGAGGCCGGCCGGGTCCAGGTGCGGGCGTCGCCCTATTCGGCGATCGCGGCCGCGTTTGTCGAAGATGCGCCGCTCGACCTCGCGGTCATGCAGGTGAGCGCGCCCGACGCCCAAGGGATGTGTTCCTTCGGCCCGTGCGCCGATTTCGCGCCCCTCGTGTGGCCGCGCGCCCGACGGCGCATGGCCTTCGTCAATGCGAACCTACCCCGGGCGCGACGGGGGCCCACGATCCCGCTCGCGGCGATCGAGGTCGCCATCGAGGCGGACGGCGCCTTCATCACCGGCCCGGAGCTACAGCCCACCCCCGAACAGTTGGTCATCGCGAAGCACATCGCGACCCTCGTCCCGAACGGCGCGGCCATCCAGAGCGGCATCGGCGGCGCGCCGGCCGCCGCCGTGGCCATGCTGTCCGCTCGCCGGAACCTGGTGGTGCGTTCGGGGATGGTGACGGGCGGCTATCGCGCCCTTGCCGAGGCCGGCGCCCTGGCGGACGGCGCACGCCACATCACCGGCTTCGCCGTCGGCTCGGAGGCTTTCATGCGCTGGACCGCCGAGACCTTCGAATTCGCCGACGCGACCGTGACCCATGGCGCGGCCTCCCTGGCCGGCGTGGAGCGCTTCCATGCGATCAATTCGGCCCTGGAGGTCGATCTGTTCGGCCAAGCCAATGTCGAGTGGCTGGGCGGACGGCGGGTGAGCGGCCTGGGCGGCGCGCTCGATTTCGCGAGGGCGGCGCGCCGCTCGCCCGGCGGACGCGGCATCCTCGCCCTCCCGTCCACGGCCGCTTGCGGAGCCATTTCGCGCATCGTCTCACGCCTGAACGGCGCCGCCATCTCGATCCCTTGCGAAGAGACCGATCTTATCGTGACCGAACATGGTGTCGCCGATTTGCGCGGCGCCGGCCCGGACGCCCGCGCCGCGGCCCTCATCGACATCGCCGCGCCGGCGCACCGCGATAGCTTGGCCAGGGAATGGGACGTCACTAGGCGACGCATGTAGCCAGGGCGGTGGCCTCACACACCCTAAACCGCCACCTGCACCCCCATTTCCACCACCTGGCTGGGCGGGATGGCGTAGACGTCGCTGGGGGCGGCGGCATTGCGGGCCAGGGCGATGAACAGGCGATCCTGGAGGCGGCGAAGACCGTGGTCGTGGCTGCTGACAATGGTGCGCCGGCCAAGGAAATACGACGTGTCTGGCCCGTCGAAGGAAATGCCGCCCACCGCCAGCCCCCGCAGGGCATCGGGCACCTTGGGTCGCTCCATGAAGCCGAACGTCAGGGACACCCGGACGAAATGATCGTTCAGCACCTCGAAGCTCGCGCGCTGGTCGGCCGGCACACGCGGCGCGTCGGCGGTGCGCACCGTGACGATGGCGTTCTTTTCATGCAGCACGCCGTTGTGCTTGAGATTGTGCAACAAGGCGCCGGGGGTCAGATCGGGTTCGGGGCTCAGATAGACCGCGACTCCCGGAACCATGGGGCGGGGGCGGCGCGCCAGCGAGGCCAGGAAGTCGGTCAGCGGAATGCGGTCCTTGCGCGCCTTGGTCGTGATGATCGCCGCGCCGCGCAGCCAGGTGGCGATGACCGTCACCACGGCCATGGCGATGGCCAGGGGCACCCAGCCGCCCGACAGCAGCTTCAGCGAGTTGGCCGAGAACAGGGCCAGATCGACGGTGAGCAGCGGCACGACCACCAGGGCGGTGAGCGGCAGGCTCCATTTCCACAGGCGCCGCACGACGATCGCCGCCAGGGCGGTGGTCACCGACATCGTCCCGGTCACCGCGAAGCCATAGGCGTTAGACAGGTTGTCGGAGTTCTTGAAGATGCCGACCAGCAGGACGACCCCGATCATCAGCAGCAAATTGACCGTCGGCAGATAGATCTGGCCGGCCTGGGTGTCGGAGGTGCGGCGGATGGCGAGGCGGGGCAGCAACCCTAGGTGCATGGCGTGGCTGGACAGGGAATAGGCGCCGCTGATCACCGCTTGGCTGGCGATGATGGTGGAGGCGCTGGCCAGGATCACCATGGGAATCCGCAGCGCCTCGGGAACCATGAGGAAGAACCAGTCGCGATCCGTCGCGCCCGGCGCGTGGCCAGCGGCGGACGAAAGGAAATGCAGGGCGAAGGCGCCTTGGCCCAGATAGTTGAGGGCCAGGGCGGGGAAGACCACGAACATCCAGGCCCTCTGGATCGGCGCGCGGCCGAAATGGCCCATGTCGGCGTAGAGGGCCTCCGCGCCAGTGATGGTCAGCGACACCGATCCCAGGACGAACACCCCGATCACGCCGTGAGAGCCCAGAAACAGCAGGCCCCGGGTGGGATCGAAGGCGCGCAGGATGCCGGGCGCGTCAGGGAGGTGCGTGGCGCCCAGTACGGCGATGGCGATGAACCAAACCAGGCAGATGGGGCCGAACCAGGAGGCGACCTTGGCCGTGCCGCGTGACTGAACAAGAAAGAGGCCGATCAGCAGAACCAGGGCGATGGCGATTTCCACCCCGGGCGTCACCGCATTGGCGAGGGACGGCACGGTCTTGAGGCCCTCCACCGCCGACAGCACCGAAATGGCGGGAGTGATGATGGCGTCGCCATAGAACAGCGCCACCCCGAACACCCCCAGCACCAGCACCGCGCGCGTTCGCCGGCCTATCGCGCCCTGGGCCAGGGCCATCAACGACACGATGCCGCCCTCGCCCTTGTTGTCGGCCCGCATCAGAAAGGTGACGTATTTTATCGTCACCACCACGATCAGGGCCCAGATGACCAGGGAGACGACGCCGAGAACCTCTTGCGTCCCAACAGCGCCGCGCCCGGCCTGGCTGATCGCGGTCTTGAAGCCGTAGATCGGGCTGGTGCCGATGTCCCCGAACACCACGCCGATCGAGCCCAGCATCAGTCCGCCGAACCGCCACCGCGCCGCGCCGCCGCCGGCGACCCCGCCCGCCTCTTCCGAACCAGCCCGCATGGCCCGCCCCTTTAGGGCGCCGGCGCCTGGATGCAAATGGCGATCGACACCGGCACGGATCCATGAGGT
>JALYTR010000377.1 GCA_030854165.1 Pseudomonadota bacterium
GTCTACGACAAAGGCGACCGGGTGATTTTCAAGGGCGGCGTTCACGCGCGCCTCAATCAGCACTAGAGCTTGCTTGCAAGGGTGCGATAAGAGATTTGGGCGCATGATCCGATACATCGCGATGAGCGGAGGCGCGACTAGATCGGCCATGCTGGGCGCGGCGCTGATCGCCGCGAGCCTCGCCGGGCCGACCGCCGCGCAGGTGGACACGCGCTCCAAGGCGCCCATCGACATCACCGCAAACCAGGCCGAGGTCATCGCCTCAAAGTGCGTGGCGATCTGGCGCGGCGCCGCGGAGGCGCTGCAGGGTGGTGCCCGCCTGAGAGCGGACACCATCAGCATCTATTCGACCCCCAAGGAGACCGGCGCGAACGGCCAGCCCGCCTGCGGCGGGGCCGACCGCATCGTGGCCGACGGTCACGTCTATTATGTCACGCCCCAGCAGAATGCCCGCGGCGACCATGCGGTCTATTCGGCGGCGGCCGACCAGATCGTCATCACCGGTGACGTGATTCTGGTGCAAGGCAAGGATGTCGGGCGAGGCGACAAGCTCACCCTCGATGTCGCCACCCGCCAGGCCAAGCTCGAATCCAACGCTGTCGGGTTGGGCAGGCCCGGGCGGGTGCGCGCGGTCTACTATCCCGACACTGCCGGCCAGACCGCCAGTTCGGCCAAACCATGAGGCGCCGCTCATGAACGAGGTCGCGTCGCCATTGAACATCGGCGTGGGGACAGGCGCCCCACTCGTCGTGGAGCCGGCCGGCCTGATCGTCGATCGGATCGGCAAGTCGTTTCGCCGACGCCCGGTGGTCAAGGGCGTCAGCCTCCATCTGGCCCGCGGCGAGGTGGCCGGCCTGCTGGGTCCCAATGGGGCGGGCAAGACCACCTGTTTCTACATGATCACCGGCCTGATCGCCGCCGACTACGGGACGATCTATCTCGACGGCGAGGACATCACCAATCAGCCCATGTATCAGCGCGCCCGCCTGGGCCTGGGGTATCTGCCGCAGGAGACCTCGATTTTCCGCGGCATGACGGTCGAGCAGAACGTCATGGCCGTGGTCGAGATACGCGAGGCCAGCCGCGACAAGGTCCGCGCCATCACCGCGCAGCTGCTCGAGGAACTGCATATCGACCATCTGCGCGCCTCCCCGGCCGTTTCCCTTTCGGGGGGCGAGCGGCGACGCGTGGAGATCGCCCGGGCCCTGGCCAGCGAGCCGGCCTTCATGTTGCTTGACGAGCCCTTCGCCGGCATCGACCCGCTGGCCATCGCCGACATTCGCGATGTGATCGGCTATCTGCGCACGCGCGGCATCGGGATTCTGATCACCGACCACAATGTCCGCGAGACCCTCGACATCATCGACCGCGCCTCGATCATCCACGCTGGCGAGGTGTTGTTCGAAGGCTCCCCCGACGAGATCCTCGCCAATCCCGAAGTGCGCCGGGTCTATCTGGGCGATCGGTTTAATTAGGGCGCGTTCCCGGTCGCGCAGGTGTGACCGCCTCCGGGTGGACGCGGCTTGACACCTTCCGGGCTCCGGCGCGTTGATAGGGCATGCAAGTTCAGATTTCCGGCAAACATGTCGACGTCGGCGAGGCCCTGCGCACGCGGGTCGGCGACGAACTCAAGGACGGCATCGGCAAGTATTTCGAGCGGGGTGGCGACGCCGAGGTCGTGGTGAGCCGCGACGGTCATGGGTTTCGCGTGGATTGCGACGTCACCTTGGCCTCGGGCCACGCCCTGCAAAGTCACGGATTGGGCGGCGACGCGCACACGGCGTTCGGCGCGGCCCTGGCCAAGATCGAGACGCGAATCCGGCGCTACAAGCGACGCCTCAAAAGCCACACCGCCGCGGCCAGCGCCAAGGCGGCGGAAACCGCCTCGCTCTATGTGCTGCGCGCCCCGTCCGGTGAGTCCGAAGACGATCTGTGGGACAGCGACGACGAGCACGCCCCGCCAGCCGCCATGGTCATCGCCGAAACGATTGCCGCCCTTAAAACCATGACCGTCTCGATGGCCGTGATGGAACTGGATTTGACCGATTCTCAAACGATCGTGTTCAGGAACGCCGCGCACGGGGGCTTGTCGGTGGTATATCGACGGCCTGATGGCAATATCGGCTGGATCGATCCTGAGCTCACCAAGACCGCCAACGGCCACGGCTCGCGGCAGGGATGACGGCGCGCCCTCGGGCGCTTCGGGGGCGCGTCGGGCGCCAGTGTTGGAGGTGGCGACTTCCGCGCATGAAATAATCATGGGAGACCTTCTCTCCGAAGGGTCCATCGCGCCACGCGTCTGCGCGGTCGGCAAGCGACACGTCTTGTCCATCGTGGCCGGGACCGCGAGCCGAGCGTTCGCCTTGGATGCTCCAAGCGTGTTCGCCGCCCTGGTCCGGGGCGAGTCGGCCAAAGCCACCGGAGTCGGACATGGCGCGGCGATGCCCCATGCCCGTGTCGCGGGCCTGCTTCGGATGCGGGCCGTGTTTTTGCGGCTGGAAGCGCCGGTGGAATTCGACGCCATCGACGACGAACCGGTCGATCTGGTGTTCGCCTTGCTGGCCCCATTGGGCGCGGGATGCGAATATCTGCTGGCCCTGGCCAGGATGTCCCGGCGCCTGCGTCAGGCGCACCTGCGCGAGCAACTTCGTCACGCCAATGGTGGTGACGTCATCCACGCCCTGCTTGCTCAGGAGACCCTGGCGTCGGCGGCCTAGCGCCCCGTACTCAACCCGCCAACGCCTCCTGGAACCGGGAGCTTTTCCCGCGTGTTTTGGCTCAAGGCAGAAGGAGCGCCGCCATGCCTTTGGGCGACAAGTCGAAATACACCGGCAAACAGGATCGCAAGGCCGACCACATCGAAAAGAGCTACGAGGCGCGCGGCGTACCGGAGAAGGAAGCGGAACGGCGCGCCTGGGCCACGGTCAACAAGGACGATGGCGGCGGCAAGAAACCGGGCGGCTCGGGCTGCGGCAAGTCCACGGGCCATCCGGCTTCCCACTAATACCAATCGCCCCTGAAAGTGACTC
>JALYTR010000378.1 GCA_030854165.1 Pseudomonadota bacterium
GGCCGGCGGCGGCGGGCAGGAACTGGGCGGTCGGCAGGTAGATCTTGCCGGTCTTGGGATCGGCCGCGCCGGTGCGGGCGCCGGCCTGCGTCGCGACGGTGTCGATGATGGTGTTGTCGTCCTTGCCCGAGAGCGCGATCACCGCCAGGGTGCCGGTCAGGGCCGATGGGATATAGGCGAGGCTGCGGGTCTCGTCATAGAGCACCGAGTCGGGGCGCTCACCGATCTTCAGGGTGGCGAGCACGCGGCCGGAAGGCGCGTCGAGAATCTTGGCCACGCCGTTGGCGCAGGCCGAGATCAGGCGGTTTCCGGCCACCAGGGCGAGCCCGGTGGGCCCGTGGCAGTCCCCCAGCGGATAGCGGCCGACGGCCTTGCGCGCCGCGATATCCACCACGGCGATCTCGTTCTTGTCCTCGACGTTGATATAGAGCCTCCCCTTGCCGTCGGCGGCCGGGAATTCCAGGCTGTCGCCGACCTTGATCGAGCCCACCGCCTTGCCGGCCTTGGGATCGACCATCGTCACCTCGCCGCTATCGCCGTCGATGACCATGACCAGCCCGCTGGAGGGATCGTAGGTCGCGCCATCCGGACCTTTGGCGGTGGGAATGGAGGCGATGAGCTTGCCATCGGCGGCGGAAAGGACGCGGGCGGTGTCATCGCCGCTGTTGGTGGTGACGATAAGCTCGGTTCCGGGGACCGAGACCACGGCGTGCAAATGGGCGCCCGCCGCGAAGTCGGCCGTGAGCTTGCCGGTGTCGGCGTCGATCGCCATGACGCTTGAACCGTGCGCCACATAGACCCGCCGGCGGGCCGGATCGAAGCTGGCGTAGTCCCAGCCGCCGTCTGGGCCGGCGATTCGCGCGACCACCTTCAGCCCCGATGCGCCGGGCGCCGGCGCGGCGGCGGACGGCGACGTGGCGGCCAGCAGGGCGACGGCCGAGAGGCAAACGAAAGCGATAGGTCCGTTCATTTTGAAGAGGTCCAATGAGGCGAGGAAAACAGTCTTACCATGCCGTCTCGCGCCCCCCGAGGCAAGGCGGCGCTTTGCGACACGATCGATCATCTCGATGCTCGTCCGGCAATTTCGGGCGAGCGTCAGGAGATCCAGATCCCTGCTGTTCAACAGCCTGCTAGAGCGCTTTGTCGCAAAAGTGGGAACTGGTTTTGCGATCAGAAAGCGCTCAAGTGTTTGAGTTAGAGCCTGTCCCGTTCAGGTTGATTCAACCTGATCGGGACAGGCTCTAGGTCCACAAATCGAAGGCGCGCCTAAAACACCACCACCGACCTTATGCTCTCGCCCGAGTGCATGAGCTCGAAGCCCTTGTTGATGTCTTCCAGGGCCAGGGTGTGGGTGATGAGGGGGTCGATGGCGATCTTGCCTTCCATGTACCAGTCGACGATCTTTGGCACGTCGGTGCGGCCGCGGGCGCCGCCGAAGGCGGTTCCCCGCCAGACCCGGCCGGTGACCAGCTGGAAGGGGCGGGTGGCGATCTCCTGGCCGGCGGCGGCGACGCCGATGATCACGCTCTCGCCCCAGCCGCGATGGCAGCACTCCAGGGCCTGGCGCATGGTCGCGGTGTTGCCGATGCACTCGAAGGAGAAGTCCGCCCCGCCGCCGGTGAGATCGACGACGGCCTCGACCACCTTGTCGCGGCCGACCTCGTCGGGGTTGACGAAATGGGTCATGCCGAACCGCCGGGCCATGTCGGCGCGGGCCGGATTGAGATCGACGCCGATTATCTTGTCGGCCCCGGCCATCCGCGCACCCTGCAGGACATTGAGGCCGATGCCGCCCAGGCCGAACACCGCGACGTTCGCTCCCGGCCACACCTTGGCCGTCCAGATCGCCGCCCCGATCCCGGTGGTGACCCCACAGCCGATGTAGCAAATCGTCTCGAAGGGGGCGTCGTCGCGTACCTTGGCCAGGGCGATCTCCGGCAGCACCGTGTGGTTGGCGAAGGTCGAACAGCCCATGTAATGGAAGATCGGTTTGCCGCGACACGAGAACCGGCTGGTTCCATCCGGCATCACGCCCCTGCCTTGCGTGGCGCGGATGGCGGTGCAGAGGTTGGTGCGCCGCGAAAGGCACGACTTACACTGCCGGCACTCGGGGGTGTAGAGCGGGATGACGTGGTCGCCCGCCTTCACCGTGGTCACCCCGGCCCCGACTTCCAGCACTACGCCCGCCCCCTCGTGGCCGAGAATGGCCGGAAACAGGCCCTCCGGATCGCCGCCGGAGCGGGTGAATTCGTCGGTGTGGCAGATCCCCGTCGCCTTGATCTCCACCAACACCTCGCCGGCCCGCGGGCCTTCCAGATCGACGGTCTCGATGGAGAACGGCTGGCCCGCTTTCCAGGCGACGGCGGCGCGGGTCTGCATGGGCGAGCTCCTAGATTTCAGCGCTCCGCTGTAGCCGCTTCGAGCGCGGCCTGCCAAGCGGCCTGAACCTCGGCCAGCGTCGCCGGCGGATCGAGGAGGAGGGGCTCGGCGACCGCGCGCACGAAATCCTTCTGGTCGTCACGCGTCAGATATTCCACCGGCGATTTGCCATCGACGCGGGCCAGCAGGAGCCCGGGCAGGAGCGAGGCGACGCGGGCTTCCAGCCCCTGGCGCGGCTCCCAGTCGGCGCGGGCGAAATAGGCTTCGGCCAGGGCGGTGAAGCTCTCCGCCAGGGGGACCCGCGCGGCCGGAACCACCAAGGTCTTGAGGAGGAGATGATTGAGGCAGAAGGCCAGGTCGAAGGCGCCGTCGCCCCACCAGGCGGTCTCAGCGTCGAGGAAGACCGGGCCGGCCGGGCCGACAAGAATGTTCTTGGGGCTGACATCGCCATGGACGAGGGTCAGGCGCGTGGCGGCGGTGCGCATCGCCAGGGCGCGCAGGGCGCCGGCGACCCTGGGTCGGCGTTCGGCGGCGGCCAGCAGATAGGGCGCCAGGCGCAGGGCGAAGAAGATTTCGTCGCTGGAAAAGCGCGCGGCGATGTCGGCGCGGCCGGCGGCCCCGGCGTGGATGCGCCCCAGCCGCTCGCCCAC
>JALYTR010000379.1 GCA_030854165.1 Pseudomonadota bacterium
GCGCCGGGAGGGCGGCTGGCTCTACCGGCCGCCGCGCTTGGCCTTGGCGACTTGGCGGCCGCCCTGACCCAGGCCCATCTGCTTGGCCAGGTCCGAACGGGCCTTGGCGTAGTTGGGGGCGACCATGGGGTAGTCCTTGGCCAGGCCCCATTTGGCCCGATAGTCTTCCGGGCTCATGTTGTATTTGGTGCGCAGGTGGCGCTTGAGGGACTTGAACTTCCGCCCGTCTTCCAGGCAGACCAGATGGTCCGGGGTGATCGAGCGGCGCACCGGCACCGCCGGCGCCTTGGGCGGCGCCTCCACCGCGTCCATGCCGGCGGCGACCGAAGCCAGGGCGCGATGCACGCCCTGAATCAGCCCCGGCAAATCGGCCATCGCGATGGTGTTGTTCTCGACGTAGGCGGCCACGATCTCCGCCGTCATTTCGATGATTTCAGCCTTGTCGTCCATGATTTCTTCTTTCGTTATGCGTCCGACGATTGAAACTCGTTCGGGTCCCGCGTTCAATGCCAGCGCTCTTTAGGGAAAATAAGAGCCGCGGACAAGCGCCTATGACGGTTCTGTGTTGATTTGGTGGCGATCAGGCCGCCACCATTGACACCCCAAGTCGCCGCCGCAGTAGGCATGGTGGCTTAACTGAACTCCCGCGAACGCCAATGCGGCCAAATGTCCGGAATGTCGGTCGAGACACGGTCGCGATAGTGAGCCGGCCGCTTTTCGAGAAACGCCGTCACGCCCTCGCGGGTGTCGGCGGAGGCGCCCCTGGCCTGGATGGCCCGGCTGTCGGCGCGGTGGGCCTCCATGGGATGGTCGGCCCCGGTCATGCGCCAGATCATCTGGCGGGTCAGGGCGTTGGAGACCGGCGCGGTGTTGTCGATGATCTCGCGGGCCAGTGCCCTGGCCGCGGCGAGCAGATCCGCCGGCGCATGAAGGGAGCGCACCAGGCCCTTGTCGAAGGCCTCCTGGGCCGGAAAGACGCGCCCGGTATAGCACCATTCCAACGCCGTTTGGACACCCACCAGCCTTGGCAGGAACCAGGAAGAGGCGGCCTCGGGCGTGATGCCGCGGCGGGCGAAGACGAAGCCGAAGCGCGCGTCGTTCGAGGCCATGCGAATATCCATGGCCAGTTGCATGGTCACCCCAACCCCCACCGCCGGCCCGTTCACCGCCGCGATCACCGGCTTGAGGCTATCGAAGATGCGAAGGGCGAGCTGGCCGCCGCCGTCCCGTTCAATCCCACCGACCCGCTGGCGGCCCGGATCGCGCCGCGCGTCGCGGTCGAAGGTCGCCCCGCCGGCCGTAAGATCGGCTCCCGCGCAGAACGCCCGTCCCGCCCCGGTGACAATCACCGCCCCCACGGCGTCGTCGGCGTCGGTCAAGTCGAAGGCGGCGATCATGTCGAGCATCATGCGCGTGGTGAAGGCATTGAGCCGATCGGGCCGGTTGAGGGTGATCGTCGCGACGCCGCCATCGACGGCGTAGAGGAGGGTTTCGAAGGTGGGGGCGGTCATGCTGGCTTCTCCGCGAAAACTTGTCCTCATGGCGCGGGCCTGACGCGGCGATAGTCAAGCGAGGCCGGCGTGAGCACACGACCTCACAATTCATTCCGACGCATTGAACCCTCTCGGCGCGGCGCGCCATCCACCAGGGGGAGATAGGCGCCTCGCCTTCCGGCTGGTTTTTCTGGAGAGGGACTGACCCATGCCCTTCAATCTTTCCACTCCGACCTGCCTGATGGGGGCGGCGGCAGGCGTGGCGGCCGCGGCTGTTTTGATGACATTCTGCTTGCCGAGTTTCGCGGCCTCGGGTCACAAGGTGGGCCTGGGCAAGGTTTTGACCACGCAAGATGGCGGCCAGATCTTCGGCTTCGATATCGATCAGCACGGCCAGGACGGCGTCCTCGCCAGCGCGCGAACGATTGACTCGAAAGGCGACGTCCGCGTTTCCGTCGAGACGTTCGATCAGAACACCGGCACGATCACAAAATCGTTCGCCAAATATGTGGGGATGCGCAACGAATATGCCGTCGATGGCGTCGTCGCCGGCGATATCGCGCTCGTCACCCACTACATCACTCCAAAGGGACAGATTTACGCCCGCCGAACCTATGACGTGATGAATCCGGTGACGGCCCAGGCGTTCACCGGCATGTGGACGCCGCCGATCAAGGATGTGGATATCCAGTCGGCGGCGGAGAACCAGGCGACATCCACCAGCGTCGTTTTCGCCATCGAGTTGAAAAATCAGGACGGGCCCGATCTGATCGTATCCGATATCGCCAGAAACACCTTCGCCAAGGTCGTTCCTCTCGACCCCAATCTGTTCGGCGGCGGCAATGGTCCACAGCTTGGCCAGTACACCGCGGCGAACCAGGCGGTGATCGCCCTTTCCCCGGATGGGGGTGCGGTCGGCGGCCAGGCCCCGATCAACGCGCTGATCGATCTGACCAGCGGTAAGATCACCCAATTCGTCGGCGACAACTTCGGGCCGTACGGGGCCGGTTACGTCAACGGCCTCGCCGTCGATCCGAACACGGGCGTCGCGGCGACGACCACCGAACTGAACGCCGAGGTCGAGTTCTACAATCTGGCCAATCAAACGAGCATCACCGCCGTCCAACTTCCATGCACCGGCCCGTCGAGTCAGTTGAACAGCGGCTCGGGCATAGCGGTCGATCCCATCAACAAAGTCTTCCTGGTCACCGAGACGAATTATTGCGACGGGCCGAACGGCAGCGCCATCGTCGTGTATGACGAAGGCGGCAAATTCGTCGAGACCATCACCGGCTTTGCGTTCGGTGTCGGTGAACCGGCGCCGGCGATCAATCCTGGCAAACGCATGGGCTGGGCTTACGGGCGGAGCGGCTTCACCCAACTTCAACAGTTCTTCTACTAGGGCGTGTCCTCAATTAGTCTAGGAGCCTGTCTGGATAATGGTTTTCCGGCGCGCCGGGTTGAACCGTCGGCGGGCGTGCGTTGGACCGGGGAGGCTCATCCTACCGCTCTGGCCAGCTTGAGCAGGTTATGGG
>JALYTR010000380.1 GCA_030854165.1 Pseudomonadota bacterium
AACCTGCTCAAGCTGGCCAGAGCGGTAGGATGAGCCTCCCCGGTCCAACGCACGCCCGCCGACGGTTCAACCCGGCGCGCCGGAAAACCATTATCCAGACAGGCTCCTAGAGCAAGATGGTCCGACGCGAATCGCCTCGGAGCTGAATCTTGCTCTAACCGTAAAGTTTAGAGCCGGATTCAGGCTTCGCTTGCAAAGCCATCCGGCTCTGGCGCGTCGGCCGCCGGCTTTCAAGCGATCAGTCCGGGTTCGCGCCCTCGGCGCCGTTTTCCAGCACCGCGCCGCTCCTGGCGTCGACGCCGACCTCGAAGGTGTGCGCGCCGCTCTTGATGTCGAAGGAATAGCGCAGGCCGCTGCCGCCGGCTTCCTTCTCGAGTTCCTGGTCGGTGACCACGCCGGGGCGGGCCTTAAGGGCGGTGAGGCGCGCCTGGGCGAGCGATACGGTGGCTTGGCCGGCCAGTTCATGGCCCTTGAAGGCGGCGTGCGCCGGCATGGCGAGCGCCGAACCGCAGAGGCCCGCGGCGGCCAGGGCGGCGATGGAAAGGGTGAGGCGTTTCATGACTTGGTTCCTTTGATCGATAACCCCCGCGTCACGCACCTTCTCGCAGGCCCGGCCTTTCGCGCCGCTGGCCGCCAGCTTAAGGATCGCCAATCCGCTTTGTGGGGACTATCGCGCCCGGTTCGAATTCCTAAGGCGCCCGGACCTCCAAACCGCCGAGTCCACGCGCGGCCTTGGCGAGCCGCGTATCGAAGCTCACGAAGGCGTCGCACCGCGCCGCTGAAGCCAGATGGAGGGCGTCGGCGAAATCCATCCCAGCGCCCATTCCGCCCAAGGCGCTCGCCGCCAGTGCGCTATCTTCCAGGACCACATTGGGCAGACCGATGAAAGCGGTCAGGCTGTCGAGGACGTCGGCGGCGCGATATCGATAGGAATATCGCAGCACCCACTCCGTCTCGAGCAGAACGGTCGTGGCGACGAACACCTTTCCACGGGCGATGAGCGCTCTGGCTTTTTCGGACTGCTCCGCGTGATCGTCGGTGAGGAGGAGGACGATGACGTTGGCGTCAATCGCGAGCATGCCGGCGCCGAATTTCAGCGGCGATGCCCGCGTCCATCTCTTCAATTGTCATGGGTGGGCCGGATCGGGGCAGCGAGCCAAATACGTCTTCGAGCCGCGTGACGGGGAAGATGGGGGCGGCCTTGAGAAGGACGCCTTCGGCGGTGTCCTCGACCGTGAGCCCGGTTCCGGCTCGCCACCGCCGCCTGTCCCGTATCGCCTTGGGCAGGATCACCTGGCCCTTGGTCGATACTACGGTCGTAAGCCGTTCGGGGGAGGCCATGAATTTGCCTCTCGATGATGTAAGACGATGGTAAGATAAGCGGTGGATCGACGAGCGCAAGGGGCGGGCCGACCCCGATCCAGCATCACCCGCCGGTCGCCTTCTCGAAAAGCCGAGGCCCGCGCTGATCCGGGCGCGATCGGGATCGCGAGACTCGGCGCGGCGATCGTGTATGGCGACGCGGGACGGGACTGAGTTAGAGTGAGCCGCCGCGCCGGGAGACGATGCGCTCATGAAGGCCGATGTCCGGATTCCAGACGATATCGCCCGCACGGTGATCTCGCCCAAAGCTTTTGCCGAGGACGCCCCGATCCACGAGGCGTTCCGCTGGCTGCGCGCCAACAATCCCCTCGGCATGGCCCGCCTGGACGGCGTCTATCCCTTCTGGGTGGTCAGCAAGCACGCCGATATCCTGGCGATCAGCCGGCAGAACGACCTCTTCCGCTCCGGGGAGATGCCCACCACCTTCACGACCATCGAGGGGGACGAGCGGGTTCGCAAAATGACTGGCGGCAGCCCGCACTTGGTGCGCTCCCTGGTTCAGATGGACGCCCCCGACCATCTCAAGCACCGCCTGCTCACCCAGGCCTGGTTTCTCCCGCAGAACATCCGCGGGCTCGAGGACCGCATTCGCCAGATCGCCCGCGCCCATGTGGATCATATGGCCGAGCTTGGCGGCGCATGCGATTTCGTGAACGACGTCGCCCTGACCTTTCCCCTGCGCGTGATCATGGAGATTCTGGGCGTGCCCATGATCGACGAGCCGCGCATGCTCAGACTGACCCAGGAACTTTTCGGCGCCAGCGATCCGGAGCTCAACCGGTCGCATTCCGCCAGCGAGGACCTGGCCGCCGGCGACGGCCTCGCCGACCTGCAGGCGGTGATCGCCGACTTCTTCCTGTACTTCAAGCAGATCACCGACGAGCGCAAAGCCAATCCGGGCTCCGATCTGGCCACCGTGATCGCCACCAGCCAGATCGATGGCGCGCCGATCAGCGATTTCGAGGCCATGAGCTATTACGTCATCGTCGCCACCGCGGGCCATGACACCACCTCTTCGTCGACGGCCGGCGCGGTGTGGGGCATGTGCCAGTTCCCCGAGACCTTCGCCCAGGTCAGGGCCGACCCGTCCCTGATTCCTGGACTTATCGACGAGGCGATACGCTGGGTGACGCCGGTCAAGCACTTCATGCGCTCTGCGACGGAGGATGCCGAGATACGCGGCCGCGCCATCGCCAAGGGCGACTGGCTGATGCTGTGCTATCCGTCCGGCAACCGGGACGAAGAGGTCTTCGAGGCCTCCGACGCTTTCAGGCCCGATCGCCGCCCCAACCGGCACCTGGCGTTCGGCTACGGCGCCCATTTGTGCCTGGGCCAGCATCTGGCCAAGCTGGAAATGCGAATCCTGTTCGAGGAGCTCATGCCGCGCCTGAAATCCCTGGAATTCGCCGGGACTCCGGCTCGCGCCGAGGCCGCCTTCGTGGGCGGCCCCAAACGTCTGCCCATCCGCTATACGATGGCGTGAGGCTGGCGGCGCGGCCGAGCATGACCCGCCGGCTTGATCTTCGCGTCCTGGTGGCCGGCGGCGGGGCGGTGGGGAGCGCGGTGGCCCTAGGGCTGGCCTGGGCCGGAGCGCGCGTGACGGTGGCCGATCCATCGCCTCGGGGTGAGAACGCCTCGGG
>JALYTR010000381.1 GCA_030854165.1 Pseudomonadota bacterium
CCTGCCTGCGCGCCAAGCCAACCCTGGCGAAACACAGGCGGCAGGGATTCCACTCAAAAAACGCAGTTCCCTGTCCAGACAAACCCGGCCACCTCTGTGTGGCGGTCCTGCCCGCAGCGATCTCGCTTATGGCCCGGGCAGCTTCCTCTCCGGTCACGGCGAAAGCCGGTCGTCGACCCAGGAGCGGCTCGATGTGACACCTCAAGTTCGAGGCGTCGTTGACCCAGGTCGTCTCTCGCTTGCCCGGTTTTGTAGCGCGACGATCTGGGTGAGAGGCGGGCGACGATCTGGATGAGAGAGATCGATCGCGACGATGGATTGATGTTCGTTCTTTGTGTCGGTGGCAAGCCTCAAGATTGGGTTTGATTGTCGGTGGGCGACAGCGGGCCGATGTTTTTGATTGTCGCGAAGGCGGCGGGCCGACCGGGGCCCTGCTGTTTGCGCTGGATGGCGGTACGGCGGCGGTAGCTATCGACGTTCATCTCGAAGATGGTGGCATGGTGGACGAGGCGGTCGACGGCCGCGAGGGTCATGGCGGGATCTGGGAAGACCTTGCCCCATTCGCCGAAGGGCTGGTTGGCGGTGATGAGGGTGGAGCGGCGTTCGTAGCGGGCGCTGATCAGCTCGAAGAGGACCGAGGTCTCGGCCTGATCCTTGGTGACGTAGGCCAGATCGTCGAGGATCAGGAGGTGGAAGCGATCGAGGCGGGCGATGGCGGCTTCGAGGGCCAGTTCGCGACGGGCGACCTGGAGCTTCTGAACCAGGTCCGAGGTGCGGGCGAACAAGACCTTCCAGCCGTTCTCGACCAGGGCCAGGCCGATGGCGGAGGCGAGATGTGATTTTCCGCCGCCCGGTCCGCCGATCAGGATCAGGTTGGCGCCCTTTTCGATCCAGGTGTCGCCGGCGCAGAGCGCCATGACGTGGGCCTTGGAGATCATCGGCGTGGCGTTGAAGTCGAAGGCGTCCAGGGTTTTGGCGGGCAGGAGCTTGGCCTCGGCCAGGTGACGCTCGATCCGGCGACGATCGCGCTGGGCGACCTCGTGCTCGGCGAGGGCGGCGAGGAAGCGGGCGGCGGGCCAGCCCTCCTTGTCGGCGCGGGTGGCGAAGGCGAGCCAACCCTGTTTGATGGCGGGCAGGCGCAGATCGGTGAGGATCAGGGCGAGACGGGCGGCGTCGATGGCTTCGGTCATGCCGCTTCTCCGACGCCGCCGGTGAGCAAGGCCTCATAGGCCGCCAGGGGGGTGAGATGGACGACGATGTTGGGCAAGGCGGCCGGGTCGGGGGAGAAGCGCGTTCTCAAGGCGGCCATGTCGGGTAGCCGACCGGCCGCCAACTCGGCGTCGAGGACCTGGGCGAGCTCGGCCTCGCAGCCGCGGTCATGGGCCAGCGCCAGCAGATCGACCGTCCGCCGACAGGCCTGCCGCTCGGGAAGGCGTTCGATCAGGCGCTCGAAGGCGTGGCGATAGGCGTCCCTGGGGAACAGCTGGTCGCGATAGACCAGGCCCAGGAGCGCCATAGGCTTGCGGCGAAGAGCGTGGATGACGTGCCGATAGTCGACGACCTGGTCGTGCTTTCCACCCGGCGTGGCCCGTCCGCGCCGCAAGCTCATCAGCGGCGTGCCGCCGATGAAGAGTTCGAGGCGGTCGTCGTACAGGCGCACCCTCAAGCGATGGCCGATCAGGCGCGAGGGGACGGTGTAGAACACCTTGCGCAGGGTAAAACCGCCCGAGGAGGTGACGGTGACCAGGGTTTCCTCGTAGTCGCCGGTGCGCCGCCTTGGCAGGGGCCGCAGCGTGCCCCTCTCCGCCTCGATGGCCCGAGCTCGGCGGGCGTTGTGGCGGCTGACGATCTCGCCCACGAAGCGGCGGTAGAGGACGAGATCGTCGAAGTCGCGCGAGCCGCGCATAAGCAGGGCGTCCGCCACCGCCTTCTTCAGATGGCCATGCGAACTCTCGATCGAGCCGTTCTCATGGGCGACGCCGCGATTATTGCGGGTCGGCTCCATCCCGTAATGGGCGCACAAGGCCTCGTAGCGCAGCGTCAGATCGTCTCTCGCCTGGGCGTCCAGATTGCGGAACGCCGCCGACAGGCTGTCGCTGCGATGCTCCTTCGGCGCGCCGCCGAGCGCCCACAGGGCGTTCTGCAGCCCCTCGGCCACGGCGACGTAGCTCTCGCCGCCCAGGATCACGTGGGCATGCTCGAACCCGGAGTAGACCAGGCGGAAGTGGTACAGCCGGTGATCGAGAGGCGCGCCCGCGATCGTGACGGTCAGGTCGGCCATGTCGGTGAAGTCCGACAGGCCCATGCGGCCAGGCTCGTGGATCTGGCGGAAGATGACCTCGCGGTCGGCGCCATGCAGCGCTCGCCAGCCGCGGATGCGCCGCTCCATCGTCCGGCGCACCCCCTCGGGCAACGCGGGATGGCGCCGCCGCATCTCCTCGAAGATCGCCACCGCCCGCAGCCCCGGCGCCGCTTCCAGCATCGGCACAATCTCGGCGTCGAAAATTGCCGCCAGAGGATCGGGCCGGCGTCGGTCCCGGGTCTTGACCTTCAGCGATGGCGGCCGGGGATCCGCCTCGAACCGATAGGCCGTCGCGCCGCTGAACGCCGCCTTGGCCGCCGCCACCGGCGGCGCGTCCGTTTGCCTGAACTTCATGTAGAGCCTCATCTGATGATCGGTGACATGGCGGCCGGGCAACGGATGAATCCCCCTCAAAGAGGACCCTTCCTATCCGGCCGGTCACGATCGCCAGCCGCCCCCTCCTGGAGCGTCAGCCGAATTTTTCCGGGCTTGAGCCTCCAGTCGGGCTTCGCCCTCCCTTCAGCTCAAGCCCGGATCGGCTCTCTCATCCTGATTGTCGCGCCACTCTCATCCTGATTGTCGCGCGGCAAGGCTTCCTGGATCACCGCGGTCAGCGCCTTCTCGGCCAGCCGGCGCGGCTCCAGAAAGCCGGGGAAGTAGCTGCCCTTCCTCAGCCTGGGGATGCGCAACTCCACCGTCCCGGCCCGCGTCTCCCA
>JALYTR010000044.1 GCA_030854165.1 Pseudomonadota bacterium
CGGCTGTCCGGGCCGGCCGGCGGCGCGGCCGTCGCGCGGCGCTCCAGCGCATCGATGTCGGCCACGTCGGTGCGCAGGCCCTGGCCTAGGGGCGAGAGGGTCAGGGCCAGTGTAGCCTCGGCCATGCCATAGCTGGCCACGAAGGCGCGCGGATCGAAGCCTGCGGCGGCGAAGACCTCGCTGAAGGCGCGCAGGGGCTCTGGGCGGATCATGTCGCCGCCCAGACCGGCCACCCGCCACGAGGAGAGGTCCAGATCGCCGGCCGCCGCGCCGCGACGGGCGGCCAGATCGTAGCCGAAGGTCGGGGCGTAGGAGATGGTCCCGCGGCGCGTGGAGATCAGGTCCAGCCACAGGCCGGGGCGCCGGACGAAGGCGCCGGTGGGGAGAAGATCCACCGAAACCTGGAACGCGAGACTGGAGAGCAACATGCCGACCAGTCCCATGTCGTGATAGAGCGGCAGCCAAGTGACGGTCCGATCGCTGGGCGCGACCCTGAGGCCCTCGCGGCCGATGGCGCCGATATTGGCCATCAACGCCGCCTGGGTCACCGCCACGCCGAGGGGAAAGCGCGTACTGCCCGATGAGAACTGCAGGTAGCACAGGCCCATCGGGTCTGGGTTCGGCAGGTCGCCGCCGTGCGCCGGCGGCAGGTCGGCCACGGCGCCGGCCGCCACCAGATCCAGGTCTTCGCCGGCCTGGGCGAACCACTCCGCCAGGGCGCTCGGCGCGAAGGCGGCGCGGGCGCCCGATGAGATCAGCATGCGCCGCACGTGCGCCACATAGGCCTCCTTGCCGCCGAACGGGGCCGGCAGAGGCACGGGAGCGGGAACCAGGCCCGCGTACTGGCAGGCGAAGAAGGCGCGCAGAAAGTCCCCGTCGCTGTCGGCCGCCAGGGCCACGCGCTCGCCCGGCGCCAGGCCGGCGCCGAGCAGCGCGCGGGCCAGGGTCCGCGCCTCGTCACGCAGCTTCGCATAGGGCAGAACCTCCGCCAGTTCGCCGCGAAGGGAGTGGATATTGATCCCGGTTTCCTGGCCGGCGGCAAAATCCAGCGCCTCGACGATGGTGGCGAAATCACCCTGGCGGGTGGTGCGTCCAGGCGCGGTGGGCGTCGGTGTCAAGGTCGCGGATCCAATCGAAAGCTTCCGTAACGAGCGGCGGATTTAACCCTATGGCACGGGAGGCGGCGTTACGTCATCATCGACAACGCCGCGCGATCTGATAGTTGGACCCTGCGGGTTCGTCGGAGGGCGTACGTGGAAACCGGGTGGCGATGAAAGCGACGGGCCCCGGCGATGCGGCGAGGATGGACCGTCCCAGCCTCGGCGCGCTGATGAAAAACGCCTTTCTCGTCGATGCTTGGCGCCGCGAACACGGTCGCGACATCCGGCCCCTGACCCGGCTCATTCCCTTTGTCCGCGCCCACCGCGCCGACGCGATCCTGGGCGCGGTCTTCCTGATCTTCTCCACTGTCTCCCTGCTGGCCATCACCGGCGGCGCCCGCGCCGTGCTCGACCATGGCTTTGAGCCGCACGGCAAGGCGGCCCTGGCGCGGGTCTTCCTGTGGCTGGGCGCGGCGGCCGCGGCCCTGGCGGTGACCACCGGCCTGCGCATCTATTTTCTCTACAAGCTCGGCGAGCGGGTGGTGGCCGATCTTCGCCAGGCGGTCTTCCGTCATGTGCTGAGCCTGGATCTGACCCATTTCCTGAAGCTGCGCACCGGCGAGGTGCTCTCGCGCATGACCACCGACATGACCATCGTCGAAACCACGGTGGGCAATGTCATTCCGGTCGCCCTGCGCAACCTGCTGACCCTGACCGGCGCCCTGGTGCTGATGATCGTGGTCAGTCCCAATTTCACCGGTCTGGTGCTGGTTCTGATTCCCCTGCTGCTCACGCCCCTGCTGCTCATCGGCCGGCGCATGCAGCGCCTCTCCCTGCGCGCCCAGGACTGCTTCGCCCAGGCCATCGGTCAGGCCGGCGAGGGGCTCGAAGCCCTGGAGACCATCCAGGCCTTCGGCCAGGAGGATTATATCTCGGCCCGCTTCGACGCCTCGATCGAAGGCGCCTTCGACGCCTCGCGCGCCCACATCCGCGCCAGCGGCCTGATGTCGGCCCTGATGATCGGCCTGATCTTCATGGGCATGCTTCTGCTCCTGTTCCAGTGCGCCGTCGCGGTGATCGTCGATCGCACCATGACCCCAGGGGCTCTGCTGCAACTGCTCATCCTGGCCATGGTCGCCGCCTCGGCGGTCAAGGATCTGTCGGAGGTGTGGAGTCAGATCCAGAAGGCGTCCGGCGCGGCCGAGCGGATCGCCGGCATGATCGACGCCACCCCCACCATCGCCGCCCCGGCCCGCCCCACGCCCATGCCCGTCCCGGCGCGCGGCGAGGTGAGTTTCGCGACCGTCCGCTTCGCCTATCCCGGCCGGCCGGAATTGCCGGCCCTCAAGGGCTTTTCCCTGAATGTCCGGCCCGGCGAGCGCGTCGCCCTGGTCGGGCCTTCGGGGGCGGGCAAGAGCACGGTGTTTCGCCTGCTGCTGCGGTTCTACGATCCCGATTTCGGGACGGTGGCCATCGACGGGGTGGATCTTCGCCACGCCTGCCCCCGCGAGGTTCGCGCCCGCCTGGCCCTGGTGGCCCAGGACGCGCCGCTGTTTTCCGGCTCGGCGGCCGACAACATCGCCTTTGGCCGCGGCGGGGCCAACGCCGCCGACATCCGCGCCGCCGCCGTGGCCGCCCAGGCCGAGGGCTTCCTCACCGCCCTTCCCGAGGGTTTCGACACCCTGGTCGGCGAACGGGCCAAGACCCTTTCCGGCGGCCAGCGGCAACGCATCGCCATCGCCCGCGCCCTGATCCGCGGCTCGCCCATCCTGCTGCTGGACGAGGCGACCAGCGCCCTGGACGCCGAGAACGAGCGCCTGGTCCAGCACGCCCTGCACGGGGCCATGGAGGGCCGCACCACCCTGGTCATCGCCCACCGGCTGGCCACCGTCCTGGAGGCCGACCGCATCGTGGTCATGGACGCCGGCCGGGTGGTCGAGGAAGGCCGCCATGGCGATCTCCTCGCCCGCGGCGGCCTCTACGCCCGCCTGGCCCGCCTTCAGTTCGGCGCCGAGGCGGCCTGAGCCTCCGCCAGACCACCCAGCAGCGCGCGGTCGAGGCGGCGGCGCCAGACGACCAGGCCCGCCAGGGCGAGGTTCAGGATCACGATCTCGAAGGCGAAGAACCACAGCGGCGCGCCGGCGAGCACGGCCAGGAAGGCGGTCAGGGTGCGGACGTTGCCGCCCAGAACGGCGCTGGCCTTGACCAGGGGAGCGTAGAGTTCACGGTAGCGGGCCCGGGCCGCGTCGGCGCTCGCCCCATCCACCGCCAGGCGCGTCGCCATGGCCGACTCGATCTCCCCTTCGCCAGGGTTGGCGACGTTGGAGACCCACAGATAGGCCCCGCCGAGGAGATTTCGCAGCGCGCCCGTCTGGGCCAGGGAGTCCGGATTCTGCCGCATCCAGCCCGCCCCATACACCCAGCGCCGATAGGTCTTGCGGCCGGTTTCATAGGCGTTGGCCTGGACGAAATGGCAGGCGGCGGCGGCGAGCGCAATTGCCCAGGCCCATCCGCCCAGGCTCCGGCTGAGAATGACGGCCAGAGCGACATAGAGCATCGCCTGGCTCACATGATCGCAGATCCCGTCCACCAGCTCGCCGGACGTGGAGGCGCGCCCCGATCGCCGGGCCAGATCGCCGTCCGCCCCGTCCAGGACATGCCAGGCGAAAAAGAACGCCAGACCGGCGAGCGCGCCCAATGGCCACGCCACGCCGACGTAGCAAAGCGCGCCCGCGGCGGCCATGAACACGCTGGCCACCGAGACCTGGTTGGGCGTCACGGGCGTGCGGATCAGCCGGTCGACCAGGGCTCGCGACACCGGGTGAACCAGATAGAGATTGGTGGCTTCCTCGATCTCGCGCGGACGGCCCGGGGCGGCGGTTTTCACCGCCCGATCGAGGGCCGCGTCGCACGGGAGACTTGATTTCATGGCCGGCTTTGCCTCCTAAGGGCTCGCGCATGGCGGTCTTGTGACACCCGGCGTCAGGCGTTAGCCTAAATTCCGTCCGTTTGGACCACCAGTTCGCATCAGGCCGGGCCTCGCGGGGACGTTCGGTTCACATAGCAATTTCTTATGTCCCCGAAGGGAAAACTCGATGGCCAAGATTCGCGTCGCGATTGTCGGAGTGGGCAATTGCGCGAGCTCGCTGGTCCAGGGCGTGGCCTACTATCGCGAGGTCAACGACAATACCGTCGGCCTGATGCACTGGGACCTCGGCGGCTATGACCCCACCGACATGGAGGTCGTCACCGCCTTCGACATCGATGAGCGCAAGGTCGGGACCGATCTCGCCGAGGCGATCTTCGCCAAGCCCAACTGCACGGCCGTCTTCGCTCAGGTGCCCACGTCGGGGATTGTCGTGCGGATGGGCGCCGTGCTCGACGGCATGGCCGATCACATGGAGGCCATGCCCGCCGATCGCAGTTTCCGCGTGGCAGGCGCCGCTCAGCCCCGGAAGTCCGACATTGTCACAGTGCTGAAGGATGCCCGCGTCGATGTGCTGGTGAACTTCCTGCCCGTGGGTTCCGAGGACGCGGTCAAGTTCTACATGGAATGCGCCCTGGAGGCGGGCGTGGGCGTGGTCAACTGCATGCCGGTGTTCATCGCCAGCGACCCGGAGTGGGAGCGGCGCTTCAAGGCCGCCGGCCTGCCGATCGTCGGCGACGACATCAAGGCCCAGTTCGGGGCGACCATCGTCCACCGAGCCCTGACCAATCTGATGCGCCAGCGCGGGGTGCGGCTCGACCGGACTTATCAGCTCAACACCGGCGGCAACACCGACTTCCTCAACATGATGGACCGCAACCGCCTGGCCTCGAAGAAGATCTCCAAGACCGAGGCGGTGCAGGCGGTGCTGGCCGAGCGCCTGGCCGACGAGAACATCCACGTCGGGCCCAGCGACTATGTGCCGTGGCTGAACGACAACAAGCTCTGTTTCCTGCGGCTCGAAGGCGCCCTCTTCGGGGCTGTGCCGATGAACATCGAGGTGCGCCTTTCGGTGGAGGATTCGCCCAACTCGGCCGGCGTGGTGATCGACGCCATCCGCTGCTGCAAGCTGGCCCTCGACCGCAAGGAAGGCGGCGCCCTGATCGGTCCCTCGGCGTTCTTCTGCAAGCACCCGCCCGTCCAGTTCACCGACGACGAAGCCCAGCGGATGGTGGAAACCTTCATCCATCCTGTGGCTGGGCTCGCGGGACGCGTGAAATGCCTGATCGTCGCCGCTGGCCAGGGAACCCGTTTGCGTGACGTCGCCCCTTCGAAGCCGCTCGCCGACATCAAGGGTGTGCCGCTCATCGAGCGCGTGATCGAGACCGCGCGCGCCGCGGGGTTGAGTGAATTCGTGGTGGTGACCGGCTACGAAGGCGCCAGGATCGAGGCGTTTCTCGCCGGCTTGGCCAGCCGACGCGGCCTGGCCATCACCTGCGTGCGCAACCCCGAGTGGGAGCAGGCCAATGGCCTGTCGGTGACCGCCGCCGAGGCCCACCTCGGCGATCAGTTCGTCCTGCTGATGGCCGATCACCTGTTCGACCCGACCATCTTGTCCGACCTCCTGGCCAAGGGCGGTGACCCCAAGGGCGCGGTCCTGGCCATCGACCGGCGCCTGAAGAACCCCTTGATCGATCCGCAGGACGTGACCCGCGTCGAAACCGACGCCTTGGGCGCCATTGTCTCGATCGGCAAGGGCATCGCCGGCCACAACGGCCTCGATACCGGCGTCTTCCTGGCTTCCAAGGCCCTGATCGCCGCCATCCGCGCCGACCTGGAGGCCGGCGGCGAAGGCAGCATCTCGGCCGGCATGCGGGGGCTCGCTAAGGACGGCCACGCCCACGCCTTCGAGATCGGCGAGCGCTTCTGGCTGGATATTGACGACGCCGTGGCGTACGGCGAGGCGGAGCGAATGACGGCCTGATCGGCAAAGCGCCCGTAGCTCAGCTGGATAGAGCATCGGACTTCGAATCCGAGGGTCGGGCGTTCGAATCGCTCCGGGCGCGCCAGGTTTCAGGGGGTCGGCGGCGCGTCTCGTATCAGCCCGCGGCGGCGCGCTCCAGAGCGGCGATGTCCAGCTTGACCATCTTCGTCATGGCGGCGAACACGCGGGCGGCGACGGCTCGGTCGGGATCCGCCAGCAGCCGCGGCAGCGCCTCCGGCACGATCTGCCAGGGCACGCCCCAGCGATCCCGCAGCCAGCCGCACATGATCTCCGCGCCGCCGTCGGCGGTGAGCGCCTCCCACAGCCGATCGACCTCGGCCTGATCCTCGCACGCCACCGAAATCGAGGCGGCGGTCCCATAGTCGACCCGATTGCCGCCGTTCAACGCCTGGAAACGCTGGCCGCACAAGGTGAAGTCGATCACGATCACCTCCCCCGCCTCGCCTCCCGGCCACGGTCCCGGCGAGCGCTCAACATGCCCGATCGCCGAGTTGGGGACGGTCGCGACATAGAAGCCCACCGCCGCCTCCGCGTCCCGTCCGAACCAAAGGCAGGTGCTCACCTGGGTCATTTCGTCATCCTTCTTCATTCAACCTATCCTGCCAGCAAGGCTCGGATGTCTCAACCTTCCAGGCCGCCTGACACGAAACACCCCATCCCTACCATCACCACCGGGCTTGTCCCGGTGGCCCATGACCGAGCCGCTTGCCGTGGCTGCGCTTAGGCGCGGCCAAAGCCCAGATCGGAGTCATGGGTGGCCGGGACTGACGCCCGGCCATGACCTACTATTTTTGGGGATAATTCGCGAACACAGGCGCGGCTTTGACAAGCGGTCGCGCGCCGGCCCAGGATGAACTAAAGGCGCGGCGGGGGAGCGAAATGCGAAACTGGAGATCGGCGATCGCGGCCATAGCGGCGGGAGCGGCCTGGGCCCTGGCGGGCGCGGCCCTGGCGGCGCCGAAGGTCGGCCAGCCCGCGCCGGACTTCACGGTCGCCACCTTCGGTGGGCGCACGGTTAAGATGGCCGACCTGAAGGGGGACGTCATCGTTCTCAACTTCTGGGCCACCTGGTGCGCGCCGTGCCGGCAGGAACTCCCCCTCCTTGAGGAATTCTTCCGGGCCTACAACAAATATGGCTTCCAGGTGCTGGCGGTGGCCAGCGAGGACTCGGTGCCGGAGGCCAAGCTTCGTCCCCTGGCCTCCAAGCTGACCATCCCCTTCGTCAAACGCCTCAAAGGGCCCTACCACCAGTTGGACGGCGTCCCGACCAACTACGTCATCGATCGATCCGGCAAGCTGGTCTACGCCAAAGCGGGCGCCTTCGACATCGACGCCCTCAACGCCATCGTCATTCCTCTATTGAGGGAGCCCATTCCGGGATCGTCGCCGGCGGCGCCCGCATCGACGACGGCGGCGAAACTCAAATCGTGACCAAGGCCATAAGCTTGGCGCGAACCTCGCGCGCCGTGTCGGGAGGCACGGCGGCGCCGGCATAGCGCAGCGGGTTGGCGCGCGTGTCGACGCCGCGAAGGTGGCTGAGAAGAATCTCGCCGGCGACGGGCAGGCTCTCGGGGAGAATGACGCTGGTCGGGAACGGCCGCACCCGGCGGGTGATCGGGCAGACCATGGCAAAGCCGGTATTGAGGGTGAAGGCCGCCGGCGAGACGACGAGCGCCGGTTGGCGGCCGGCCTGTTCGCGGCCCAGCGCCGGATCGAAATCCGTCCAGACAAGATCGCCGGCGTCCGGCACATAGTCGCCGTCGCTCATTCCTCGACGATTTCTCGCCCGCGATCGGTGCCCCAGTCATAGGCGCCGGCGTAAAGCTCGCGCCACGCCCTTGGCGTCTTGCCCCGAAACAGGTCATCGACCGCGAGGCCCTGCGCCGACTTGCGGATCAGGATGTCTTCGTTCTGGTGGGTGACCTCGACGCGTTCGCCGCCCCGAAATCGCGCCGCCCTGGCCACCTCCGCGGGAAGGCGAACCGCGAGCATCTTGCCCCATCTTCCCACGATCTCGTGCGGCATGGCGTCATCCTGCGTACGGGGATATATTTAGCATATTCAAATATTTACGGCACCTTGCAACGGAGCGGCTGCTGATCCAAAACGGCGACGATGCCACTTTCAAGCGACCCAGACCGATGCCGCGAAGAAGCGAAAGGTCTCTTTGCAGAACTGAGAGCGCTTGAGGACAAGGCAGGCATCGGCGCACAGATGACAAAGGCTAGAGATCACCTGCCTTGGCCGGATTTTGATGAACTACATGGCACCTTTGCAGACACGCGCTATGGCAGCCAAGACGCGGCCCGGGAGGAAAGATGGCGCAAGGAGCGCAGCCACGATCAGGAGCGGCGGCTCACTCGCGAGGCCTATTTCGGGTTGCCAGACGTTGAATCGAGAAAGGCGCTAATCGCAACCCACCGTAGGCTGGGCCTCGCAAATTGGAACTATTGGCAGGCCGAAAATCGGGAAGCGCATGCACGCTTCGACAGTATCGGACGCGAACCATCACCGCTTCCACTCGCGACCGTCTTTAATGGAATCCTGCTGATCTTTGGCGGCTATCTGATGGGCTCTGCAAGGTGGTTGAGTCACCTTGCCGCCGGTGGATGGGGCGTGCCGGGAGCCGTCAGCGGTGGCCTAATCGGCGTCGTTTTGGCATTGAGAGCCCAAGATTTGTGTGAACGTGACAGGCGCCGCGCCGTCGCCGACGCAAAGGAGTCGCTTAACGAAGATGACCGCATATTTCAGGAAGAAGCCGGAAACGAGAGCTGGATGAGATATCCATGCGGCAGGCGAGCTGACGACATGGGCCCCGAGCCCCAAATGCACGGCAAGCTGTGGGGCGCTTATAGACGTGTCATGCGTGGCTACGGGCGGAAGCTCGTGCGGCTCCTACATATGGGTTGGACCGACCCACATGGCGAAGTCGGTTGTTGGAGGATGGCGGGGGACTGGTTGAGCTAGCCCCTCACCTCACACCCCCTGCGGATATGCCTCCTCCCCATGCAGCGCGGCATCCAGCCCGCCGGTCTCCGCCTCGGCCCCCACCCGCACCGGGGTGATGCGGTCGATGATCCACAGCATGCCGTAGGTGAAGGCAAAGGCCCAGGCGCTGGTGAGGGCGACGGCGGCGACCTGCTTGCCGAAGAAGGCCGAGCCGCCGGTGAGCAGGCCGTCGGCGCCCGCGGCGTTCCAGGCCTTGGAGGCGAACACGCCCAAAAGGACCACGCCGACCGAGCCGCCCACCCCGTGCACGCCCCACACATCGAGGGCGTCGTCCCAGCCGAGCCGGTTCTTCAGGGCCACGGCGTAGTAGCAGGCCAGGCCCGCGACGATCCCGATGATCACCGCGGTGATCGGCGAGACATAGCCCGCCGCCGGGGTGACGGCGGCAAGGCCCGCGACGATGCCGGTCAGCAGGCCGACGAACTTGGGCTTCTTGGCGTTTCCCCATTCCAGCAGCAGCCAGGTGACCCCGGCGAAGGAGGCCGCCACGTCGGTGTTGAGGAAGGCCGAGGCGGTGACCGGGTCGACCCGCAGCTCGGAGCCGGCGTTGAAGCCGTACCAGCCGAACCATAGGAGGCCGGTGCCGAGCGCCATCAGGGGCACGTTGTGGGGCACGTTCTCCACCACGGTGCGCCTGCCGACGTAGAGAATGGCCGCCAGGGCCGCGACGCCGGCGGTGGTGTGGACGACGAGGCCGCCGGCGAAATCCAGCACGCCCCACCTGGCCAGCAGCCCGTCCGGGTTCCAGATCATGTGGCAGAAGGGGAAATAGACCAGCACCAGCCAGCCGGTGAGGAAGATGAAATAGGCCTTGAAGGTCACCCGGTTGACGAAGGCGCCGGTGATCAGGGCCGGGGTGATGATGGCGAACATCATCTGGTAGGCCACGTGGACGATGAGCGGAATGCGCGCCGTCGATCCGCCCAGGGTGAACATGCTGGACAAGGTGACGTTGTGCATGAAGGCGAAGTGGGTCGGATCGCCGATGATCCCGCCCAGCGTCGGGCCGAAGCACATGGAATAGCCGAAGGCGAACCACAGGACGGTCGTCCAGCAAAGGCTCACGAAGCTCTGGAACATGATGGTCAGCACGTTCCTGCGCCCCACCAGTCCGCCGTAGAAGAAGGCCAGCCCCGGGGTCATCAACATGACCAGGCTGGCGCAGATCAGCATGAAGGCGGTGTTGCCGGTGTCGATCACGGGCGGTTCCTCCCAGGTGGCCGCCGGGACTCTCAGGGCCGCTTCGGCTTCGGCGGGAGGCTAGAGCATTCGCGGGCCGAATTAAACCACCACCCCTCGAAGCGGATTCACGGAACCTTCCCCACCCCAACCGGTTCGGGTGGGGCCGTCTCGGGACGCGACGC
>JALYTR010000382.1 GCA_030854165.1 Pseudomonadota bacterium
GGGTGACCCCCACCACGTCATAGCCGGCCCGCTTCATCAGGGCGGCGGCGACGGTGGAATCGACGCCGCCGGACATGGCCGCCACCACCCGCGCCCCGGCCGGCAAGCCGGTGGCGGCGCGCGCCGCGGCGAGGCCCTCATCGAGGTGCGTTTGAACGGCGGGCATGGGGGTTTCCAGGTTTCGCGGCGCCCTATGTAGCGCGTCACCGGGCCGCTTGCGAGTTGCCGCCGCGCCCGCGCGCTGCTAGCCATGGGCTTAAGCGTGGGGCGGTTGGCCAAACAAGGGAATGTCTCAGATCATGGGTCCAGGCAAGGCGAGGTTGAGCGAGCGCGCGCGCCAGGGCCGGCTCTGGGGGATTCTGACCTTCGACCGTCTGATCACCGGACCGGTGATCCATCTGGTCTATTGGGCGGGCCTCGGCGTCATCGTCGTCGCCGCCTTTTCGGTGGTCGGCGCGGCGGTCGGGGTGGCGCTGCGCGAAGGCAGTTGGGCGGCGGTTCTGCTCGCTATACCGGTCCTGGTCATCGGCCTTCTGGTGGTGGGCGCCACCGGCCTGATCTGGCGGGCGTTCTGCGAATTTTACGTCGCCATCTTCCGCATCGGCGACGATCTGGCCGCCCTGCGCCGGACGGCGGAAGTCCAGGAAGACCAGCCGGAGGCGCCGCCCTACCAGAGCCTCGGCACGAACCTGTAGCGGACCTTCGCCGCGTAGGCTTCGTAGCCCGGCAGTTCGGCGCGCAGCATGCGCTCCTCGCCGATCGCCCGCGCCGCCATGGCCCCGATCAGGAACGGCGCCACGGCCAGGCCCAGCCAGGAGCCCAGCATCAACGGCGTTCCGATGAAGAAGGCGATGGCGCCGGCGTAGAGGGGGTGGCGAACTATTTCATAGGGCCCGGTGGCGACGACGCTCTGGTCGGGCTGCATCTTCACCGCCGGCGAGGCGAAGCTGTTGACCGTGAAGACCCGCCAAACCAGCCAGACCGAAAAACCGATCGCCAGGAAGCCGGCCCCTTGAAGAGGCGTGGGCACGAGCGAGAGCCGCCAGCGCTCGACATCGAGGCCCATCAGCGCCAGCCAGGCCAGGAAGCCGACGCCGGCCCCGAGCATGAACCGCCGGTCCCATCCCAGCTGATCGCGCTCGCCGGGCCAGCGCAAACGCTCGGCCAACAGGCCGGGGTCGCGCCACGCCAGCCATAGCCCCACCGCCAAGCCCAGGGCGCCGATCTCGACCAGGAAGGTCCAGGCGGCGGGCCACGCCGGGTTGCCGGCCGCCAGAAACAGGACCAGAGCCATGACGGCGAGCCAAAGCACGGTCTGGATGAAGAGTCTCAGGACGATCACGCGGCGCGCCTCCCAACGAAAGCTCAGCTTAGGGCACACGCGCCGCTCACGAAAGAGTCATTGCTCTTGATCCTGTCCCCCCCGTCGACCCTTGGCGCCGATTCGCAAATCGGCTTAACGATTCGCTACCGGGCGTTAACCATTTGGCCCGCCTAAATCACGCCGCGCGGCTTTGACCGCCGATCGGCTGGGAGACCTTTTCAAGATGCGTGTTCTTCTGATCGAGGACGACCGCGCCGTGGCGCGCAGCATCGAATTGATGCTCAAGTCCGAGGGGTTCAACGTCTATACGACCGACCTTGGCGAGGAAGGCGTCGATCTGGGCAAGATCTACGACTACGACCTCATCCTGCTCGATCTCAATCTTCCCGACATGAGCGGCATGGACGTGCTGCGCAATCTGCGGGTCGGCAAGATCAACACCCCGGTGATGATCCTGTCGGGCAGCGCGGAGATCGACACCAAGGTCAAGACCCTGGGCGGCGGGGCCGACGACTACATGACCAAGCCCTTCCACAAGGCCGAGCTGGTGGCCCGCATCCACGCCGTGGTGCGCCGCTCCAAGGGCCACGCCCAGTCGGTGATCCAAACCGGGGAGATCGCCGTTAACCTGGACGGCAAGACGGTGGAAGTGAACGGCGCGCGGGTGCATCTGACCGGCAAGGAATACCAGATGCTGGAGCTGCTTTCCCTGCGCAAGGGGACGACGCTCACCAAGGAGATGTTTCTCAACCATCTCTACGGCGGCATGGACGAGCCGGAGCTGAAGATCATCGACGTCTTCATCTGCAAGCTGCGCAAGAAGCTGAAAGCCGCCGCCCGCGACCACTACATCGAGACCGTCTGGGGCCGCGGCTACGTCCTGCGCGATCCGCATGGAGACCAGGCGGCGGCTTGAGGCGCGATCGCCGAACGTCTATGCCGGGCGGGCGGCGATCCGACGGCCCCAATAAGATGGCGCGGCCGGCCGCCCGGCGGCCATCAATCGTGGGGACTTAAATGCGTTCAGTGGGATTTTCGGCCGCGCTGGCGGCCTGCGTCGTATCGGCCTGGGCGGCTCACGCCGAAGCGCCGACCACGGTGGGCGAGATCGAGGTGACGGCGACGCGGACCCCGGAGTTGGCCGACCGGGTTCCGGCCTATATCACCGTCATCCGCGGCGAGGATCTGCGCGCCCACCACATCACCGACCTGCGAACCGCCCTATCAGGCGTGGCCGGGGTCGAGGCGCCGCCGGGCGGCGACGCCGGGCCGGCCAGCGCCGTCCCCTCCTTCTGGGGCCTGCACGAGTTCGACGCCTTTTTGCTGGTGGTGGATGGCGTTCCCCTGGGCGGGGCGTTCAATCCGGCCATCCCCGATCTCGATCTCACCGACGTGGAGCGCATCGAGGTGCTCAAGGGCTCGGCCCCGGTGCTCTACGGCGCGACCTCCTTCGTGGGCGTCATCCAGGTGATCCACTATCCGGCCGGCCAGTCGGCGCGGGAGGTTACGGCCGGATACGGCGGGTTCGATTCCTGGCGGGGGTCGGCCTCGGTGGCTTTGCCGTCGCTTGGCGGCTTCCAGCAGTCGATCGCGGTGGACGCCAAGCGCGACGGCTATTCCGACCCGCGCGAAAACGTGCGCAATGCCCGTGTCCTCTACCGGGCCGGCGGGCCGCTGGCCGGCGGTGCGC
>JALYTR010000383.1 GCA_030854165.1 Pseudomonadota bacterium
GTCCGGAGCGGGCAAGCTTAGGGTGCCCGCATCTGTTCCTTCACCCGTTCGGCCAGGCTCATGATGTCGAGCGGTTTGGCGAGGAACGACACCCCGCTCTCGCCTTCCAGGAGATCCGAAAATTCGGCCTCGGCATAGCCGGAGATGAACATCACCGGCGCGGCGCCGAGAAATCGGCGGGCGGCCTTGAGCAGGCTCGGGCCATCCATGCCCGGCATGATCACATCGGAAATCATCAGGTCAATGGTCCCGGCGTGCCGCTCGGCCAAGGCGAGGGCCTCCTCCCCGTCAGCCGCCTCGATCACCTCGTAGCCGCGGGCGCGCAGGAGGCGGGCCGCCACCCCGCGCACCAGGACTTCATCCTCGACGAACAGGATGCGCCCGGCCCCCGAAAGATCGCGCGGCGCGGCGCGGCGTTTCACCGCTCCTGGAGGCGCCTCGACCGTCAGCGGCGGAACATGGGCCGGCAGAAGGATTCGGAAGACCGCACCCTCTCCGGGTGTCGAGGTGACGCCGATCCAGCCCTCGGATTGCTTGACGATGCCATAGACGGTCGCCAGGCCCAGCCCAGTTCCCTCGCCCAGCGCCTTGGTGGTGAAGAAGGGCTCGAAGATATGGCCGATCAGTTCCGGGGCGATGCCCGCGCCGTCGTCGGCAACCTCGATCAGAGCCATCTCGCCCACGGCCGGACCCACGTACCCCAGGTCCGAGGCTTCGGCGCCGCTCACCCGCGCGGCGCGAAGGCGCACCATGCCTCCGCCGCCCGCGACGGCGGCGTCGCGGGCGTTCACCACCAGATTCATCACCGCGTTCTCAAGTTGCGCCTTGTCGGCGCGCACCCGTGGCAGATTGGGTCCGTAATGCGTCTCGAGGCGCAGGTCCTCGCGCAGCAGGCGGCGAAGCAACACATCCAGATTGCTGAGCACCTCGCCCAGATCCAGGCTCTCGCGCTGGAGGGTGGCCTTGCGCGAAAAGGCGAGGAGCTGGCGCACCACGTCGGCGGCCCGGACCACCGTCCCGCGAATCTCGGCGAGGCTTTCGTAGGATGGGTCGCCCAGAGAGTGACGCAGGAGCAGTTCATCGGCGCGCAGATGGATAGCGCTTAGCAGATTGTTGAAGTCATGGGCGACGCCGCCGGCGAGCTGGCCGATCGCCTCCATCTTGTTGCGCTGGGCGAGCTGAATCTGCATGGCCTTTTGTTCCGTGACATCGAGCAGATAGGCCGCCGTCCGCTCTCCGGCCGGGGCCAGATAGAGGTGGGCTGTCTTGTCGCCGGTTCCGGCCAGCGCGACTTCGAAGGGACCGGGTCGGCCGGCGGCGTGGCCGGCCGCGGCCTCGGCGTGGGACGCGGGGCTCAGCAGGTCCCCCAGCTTCGCGCCGGCCGTGACCGCATGGCCGACGATGCCCGAGAGGGCGGCGTTGGCTTCGACAATGCAATCTCCGAACGGATCCGCGCCCCCGATCAGGGCGGCGCCGAATGGCGAGGCGGCCACGAAGGGATCGAGGCTGGAGACGCACGCCGTCCCCCCGCTCATGGAGGACGTCGCCGCGGCGGGCCGCGTCGGTTCCGGGATCACGCGCACCAGAAACCGGGCCGAACCGACCGCGCTGACGGCGACGCGCCGCTCCACATCGCCTTGGCGCAGAACGCCTTCGCCCCGCTCGCCGTGGCGGGCCCGCAGAAGGGCGGCGAACAGGCCAGCGCCGGCAGCGGGCAGACGTCGGCCGGCGCCGAAGTTTTCCCGCCAGGCGGCGTTGGCGGCGACGATCTCCCCATCGACGGCGCACAGGGCGGCGGGCTCGGGCATGGCGTCGATCAACGACTGGCTCTCAGCCGTCGGATTCCGCCGCAAACCAAGGAAATTAATGGACATTTCCAACTCTAGGAATTTCGCGGTTGAGAGCGGCCGCCGCCTGGGCCGGGATCAGTTTTTCCTGGTCGCGATCGACGCTGAGATTGGCCGCTCGCATGGCCGCCACCGGGATAGCGCCGATGAGAGGGGCGAGGGCGGCGCGCAACCGGCGGTCGTGGGCGCGGCGCGGCGAGATCAGGATCACCGCGTCGTAGGGCGGCAGGGCGCCGCGCGGATCGGCCAGCACCACGAGGTGGTCTGCGGCGATCCGCCCGTCGCTGGAAAATGCCGAAATTACATCGACTTCTCCGTCTTCCAGGGCGCGATACATAAAGGTGGGCTGATAGGAGATCTGTTTGCGAAACGTCAGGCCGTAGGCGCGCTGGAGGGCGGCCCATTCGGGGCGTGACAGGAACTCAAGATCCGAACCGAGGATGAGCGCTCCGGCGTGGGCGGCGAGGTCGGCGATGCTGGCGATTCCCAGCGAACTGGCGCGATCCGCGCGCATGGCCAGGGCGTAGGCGTTCTCGAACCCGAGAGGGCCCAGAACCACTACGCCGTCGCGCCGCATCAGGTCCCTTTTCAGTCCAGCGAGAACCGCGGCGCGCCCAGGATTGGTCGTCCGATGCAACACATTGGTCCAAAGGGTGCCCGAATAATCGACGTAGGCGTCCACCTCGCCGGCGGCCAGGGCGCGGTAGGCCGTGGCCGAGCCCAGATCCTCCTTGCGCGTCACCCGCGCGCCGCTCGCCTCGATCCGCGCCGCCATCAGTTCGGCCAGGATGTATTGCTCGGAGAAGTTCTTCGCCCCGACCACATAGGTCGCGCCGCCCGGCGTCGCGACGAGTGGGGAGAGGGCGACCGCGCCGCCGACGATCAGCCCCGCGGCGCCGGCCCAGATGCGCCAGCGCGACCGGCGGGCGAAGCCCGATTCGATGAGGCCGAGGAGCTGGTCGGCGACGAGGGCCAGGACGGCGGAGGCGGCGCAGCCGAAGAGGACATAGACCCAGTTTTCGGTCTGCAACCCTGAGAAGATGTAGTTGCCGAGGGATGTCTGACCGACCGGGGTGGAAAGGGTCGCCGCGCCGATGGTCCACACCGCGGCGGTGCGGGCCCCGGCCATGATCACCGGGGCGGCCAGGGGCAGTTCGA
>JALYTR010000384.1 GCA_030854165.1 Pseudomonadota bacterium
CCCCTGGAGCGGGCGATCGGCGCCTATGCCACGACGGTGGTGCGCGTGGAATGGCCGGCCATGGCCCGAGGCGCCGCCGGCGGCCCGACGGCCACGCAGGCCTTTCGCGTCATGCTGCAGGAGGGCGCGCGCCTGGAGGCGACGACGCCGGCCGCGGTGGCCAACCAGGCTCAGATCCTCGAACTCCTCTCCCTGGCCCACGCCAATCGCGAGACACGCACCTTCCAGGCCGCCGAGGGCCTCCCCGGCGCGGTATGGACCGTCCTCATCGTCATCGCCCTCATCCTGATCGGCTTTGTCTTGTTCGCCGGCCTCGAGGTTCCCGGCCACATTGTCCTGGCCACCGCCTTCGCCGCCGCCACCGTCGGCGTCCTGGTGCTCGTCAAGCTCCTCGACTATCCCTTCGAAGGCTCCCTCTCCCTGAAGCCCGACGACTTCATCAAGACCTTGGCCGAGGTGAACGCGATGGTGGCGGGGCGCTAGACCGCCACGGGCCCCCCGACCAGGCCGTGCAGCCAGATGAACAACGGCGGCACGAGGTAGCGCTGCACCCCGATCACCACGATGAGCAGGATGACCGGCGAGAAATCCAGCCCCGCCATGGACGGCAGGATGCGCCGGAAGGGCGCCAGCAGCGGGGTCACGATGGCGTCCAGAAAGCGCGACACGCGGGCGACGAAGGGGTTGCGCAGGTTGATCACCTGAAAGCCGATCAGCCAGCTCATGATCGCATAGGCGATCACCAGCCACACGATGATGCTGAGCGCGGCCTGGATGATGTATTCGGCGAAGTTGAGAAGAGCGTCCACGTCACTGCCTCGCGCTTGCCTGCAAGGCCGCTTCGTATCGGCGCCGCCGCCCCCTGGCAAGGCGCGCCATTCTCCCGCTCTCCTCCCTCGCGAAGCGGGGGAGGGGGACCGCGAAGCGGTGGAGGGGGCGGGTGAGCCTCGGACATCGGGTCTTTTCGCCGCCGACGCACATTTCTTGACACCCCCGCGCCTCCCCCCTTATCTGCGCCGCTCTCCCGCCCCACTGGGCTTAAGGGGGCCGTAGCTCAGATGGTAGAGCGCCTCGTTCGCAATGAGGAGGTCTGGGGTTCGATTCCCCACGGCTCCACCAAGCCTCCCAAAGTGTGAAGCCCAAGCCCTTCGCCGGACGGCTGGTTCCCGAGAGGGTAGAGCGACCCTCAGTTCGCCTGGACCCGCGCGGGCGCCACTGCCGCGCTTGGAACCTGCATCCTTCCGACCGGTTCCCATCGTCCGGGACGGGACAACATGCTCAGCGATTGCCGGATTCTCATTGCCGAAGACGAAGCGCTCATTGCCTGTGACCTCGCCCATTCGGTGGAGGCGGCCCACGGCGAGGTGGCGGGTCCCTTCGCGACCGTGAGAGACGGCCTGGTCTATCTGGCCCATAACGACGTCCACGCCGCTATTCTCGACGTGCATCTCGCGGATCGTGACGTGGCGCCGCTGGCAATGGCCTTGCTCGATCGCGGTCGCCATGTGGTCTTCCACACGGCGTCGGAGCCGCCCACGGAGATTGTTCATCGCTACGGCGCGCTGGCGGTTTGCCGCAAACCGATGTCTCCCGACAGTGTGGTCCTGCATCTGGCCAGGGTAATGGGCCGGATCGCCTAGGTAGGGAAGGTCACTGTGAAGCAAGAGCCGGGCAGCCGGGGATGTGGCTTTGACGTGAGACTTCCGTGGAGTTGTTTGGTGAGCGCCACCACGACCCTCATCCCAAGTCCGCTGCTTTTGTTGGGATCGAAACCAGTCGGCGCCCCACCCCCCTCGTCGCACGTGCTGATTTCATGCGCGTCGCCATCAAACCGATAGGCGACCTCGATCTTCCCCGCGCCATGCTTCGCGGCGTTGGTGACCAGTTCGTTGACGATCAGGCCGATGGGCTGAATCGCGAGGGTCGGCACGTTGCCCTCGTCCCCGTGCACCTCGATATCTCTACCCACAATGTCCGACAGGTCCGCACAGAGCCGGCGGAGAAAATCAATGCAGGACACCGCGTCCTTTTCCTCACTGATGAAGTGACGATGGACGCGGGCCACCGCCGCGACGCGATTGGCGGCGATCTCGAGCTGGCTGGCGGCGTCGGTCAGATCGGCGGAGCGGCTCTGCATGCTGAGCAGACCGGAGATGAACTGAAGGCTGTTCATCACGCGGTGGTCAATCTCGCGGGCCATCAGGTTTGCCTGTGAGACGGCTTGGCGCGCCGCCAATCGCAACTCCAGCTGATCCATGACCACCGAGGCCAGATCCTGAAGGTCGTCGATCTGCTCTTGATCGATCGGGCGTGGCTTCTTGTCGAGGATGCAGAGCGTGCCGAGGTTGTGGCCGTCATGGGTCCGCAGAGGGACACCCGCATAGAAGCGCACGCCGAAGTCGCCGGCGACCAATGGATTTGCCAGAGAGCGCGGGTCGGCTATCGCGTCGGTAAGGATATGCGGGTCGGGCGAGAGAATCGCCGAGGCGCACAGGCCCGGATCGCGGCCGATCTCATCGATCGTCAGGCCGTGGTGGGATTTGAACCAGATGCGGTCGTGATCGACAATGCTGATGATCGCGATCGGCACATTGAACCTTCGGGCGGCGATGGCGGTGATGCGCTCGAATGATCCGTCAGGTGGGGTGTCGAGAATGTCGTAGCGCTTCACCGCGGCCATGCGCCGGGCTTCGTCCTCGGCAATCGTGCTTGCCGCCGCCGCGTCCAAGGCCGTCCCCTTCAACATGAAACACCGCGATGGATCATGCGCGCCGGAGACGGCCGAGTCGATACGCGCAGCCACGCCAAATTAGCCAACCACCCGAGGGCGACGTCGCGAGCGCTAGGCGGCGGCGCTGGCCGGCGAGCGGCTCACCCCAAAGGCGTAGCGAACGACCCTAGTTCGTCTTCGCCGCGGCGTCGGCGGCCGCGTTGGCTTTGCGGCCGGCCTTGGCGGCGGCGGCCTTGGTGTTGTCGGCGGCGTTGTCGACCGTCGCGTCGGTGT
>JALYTR010000385.1 GCA_030854165.1 Pseudomonadota bacterium
CCCTCCACCCCTTCGGGGTCCCCCTCCCCCATGAAGAGGCATGGGGGAGGATCACGGCGCTCAAATCCTCCTCCGCGCAGCGGGGGAGGGGGCCGCGAAGCGGTGGAGGGGGCGGGAGAAAGAGCGCCGGCCCGTGCCGGGGCGATCGAACTGAAAAACGCGTGGATCCCCGCTTTCGCGGAGACGAGCGGAGTTGGCGGTCGGCTGATTCGAAATTTCCACTTGGCCGCCGACCCTAAGGTTCCCGCTTCGCCTGATCGAGCCGGGTTTTCACCTTCGCCCTCGCGGCGGCGTCAATCGCCTTGGCGTCATTGGAGCGCCCGAACTTGACGCGATTTTCCGCTGCGGTCGCCGAGGCAGTGGCCTTATGCTTCGCCTTGCGCACGCGATTGAGGTTGATCGGATCGTTCATGGCCTTCTCGACGCGACCGCGTCTTGCCACCCATGCAGCGCAAGACTAACCACGGCCCACAAATGGAGCGGACCATGCGAACCGTCAACATTCACGCCGCCAAAACGCACTTGTCGCGGCTCGTTGACCAGGCCGCCGCCGGTGAAGACATCATCATCGCCAAGGCCGGCAAGCCCGTCGCCAGGCTCGCGCCCCTCGAACGCGGGGCCGAGCGAGGCATGCGGCGCCTGGGCGCTCTGGCCGGCCGAGTGACCATGCCGCCCGATTTCGATGCACCGCTCCCTGATCTCGTGCTCGATGCCTTCGAAGGACGCGGAGCCGCCCCGGACAGGGTAACGCGACGCAGAATTCTGGAGGCGGTTCGCACAGCGGGCACGGCCAAGGCGGTGCAAGACGTGACGGCGGCGAAAAGCCAGGACTTCCTATATGACGAGGATGGACTGCCGAAGTGATCGTCTTCGATACCTCGGCCCTGATAGCGGTCGTGCTCGGCGAGTCGCGCGCCGGCGACGATTTCGCCAGGACCGATCTTGCCAGCGCACGGGGTTGGACAACGCCGACGCTCGGAACGACCGCGCCGTCAAGACCCTGGCATTCCCCGCCCAATCGCCCTAAGACACCCTCAGCGAGGGTCCTTTCGTCAGGGCGTGGTGGTCGGCTCATGCCGTGAACCGCTCGACGTTGGCGAAAGAGACGGGGGAAGGAAAGGCAGGGTTAGTCGCGTTGGAGCCTACGCTTATCGAGGCGCCGGAGTATTTTCATAAGGTCGTCGATTGTCAGTGGGCGTGCCCCGCCCATACGCCGGTGCCGGAATACATCCGGCTGATCGCCGAGGGGCGCTACACCGACGCCTATATGATCAACTGGAAGTCCAATGTGTTCCCGGGCATCCTCGGGCGGACGTGCGACCGGCCCTGCGAGCCGGCCTGCCGGCGCGTGCGGGTGGAAGACGAGCCGGTGGCCATCTGCCGCCTCAAGCGCGTGGCCGCGGACCATAAGGACGATGTCTCCGACCGTCTTCCCAAACCGGCGGCGGCGCGCAACGGCAAGCGAATCGCCTGCGTCGGCGCGGGACCCGCCTCCCTGACCGTGGCGCGCGACCTGGCCCCCATGGGCTATGAAGTCGTGATCTACGACGCCGACGCCAAGGCGGGCGGCATGATCCGCAGCCAGATTCCGCGCTTCCGCCTGCCCGAGAGCGTGATCGACGAGGAGGTCGGCTACATCACCGGCCTTGGCCCGGTCATGCGCCTTTCCGAACGGATCGACAGCCTGGGGGCGCTGCTCACCGAAGACTACGACGCCATCTTCGTCGGCTCCGGCGCGCCGCGTGGCCGCGACCTCGACATCCCGGGGCGCCAGGAGGCCGCCGCCAATATCCATATCGGCATCGACTGGCTCTCCAGCGTCTCCTTCGGCCACATCGAGAAGATCGGGCGAAGAGTTATCGTGCTGGGCGGCGGCAACACCGCCATGGACTGCTGCCGCACCTCGCGCCGGCTGGGCGGCGAGGACGTCAAGGTCATCGTCCGCTCGGGCTTTACCGAAATGAAGGCTTCTCCCTGGGAAAAGGAGGACGCCATGCACGAGGACATTCCCATTCTCAACTGGCTGGTCCCCAAGGCCTTCACCCATGAGGCCGGCCGGCTCACCGGCGTCACCTTCGAGAAAGTCGAGGCGGCTGTCGACGACAAGGGACGCCGCCGCCTGCAACCCACCGGCGAGGCCGATGTTCACCACCCCTGCGACGACGTGCTGCTCGCAGTCGGCCAGGAGAACGCCTTTCCGTGGATCGAGCGCGATATCGGCCTCGATTTCAATGAATGGGACATGCCGGTGGTCAGCGAGGTGAGCTTCGCCTCGACCAATCCGAAGGTGTTCTTCGGCGGCGACGCGGCCTTCGGTCCGAAGAACATCATCTGGGCGGTCGCCCACGGCCACGACGCGGCGATCTCGATCCACCGGTTCTGCCACGGCGAGGACGTGAACGTCCGCCCCGATCCCGGCGTCACCCTGGTCAGCCAGAAGATGGGCATCCACGAGTGGAGCTACGACAACGATATCTCCAACGCCATCCGCAACCGGGTGCCTTTGCGCGACAAGCGCGAGGCGCTCGGGAACGTCAAGCTGGAGGTGGAACTCGGCTTCGACGTTGGGGTGGGCTTCGCCGAGGCCCAGCGCTGCCTCAACTGCGATATCGAGACGGTATTCGCCGAGCCCCTGTGCATCGAATGCGACGCCTGCGTGGACATCTGCCCCATGGATTGCATCACCTTTACGCAGAACGGCCCGGAAGAGGATCTGCGCGGCCGGCTGAACGCCCCGGCCCTCAACCTCACCCAGGACCTTTATGTTTCGCGCGATCTTCCGACCGGCCGCGTGATGGTCAAGGACGAGGATGTCTGCCTGCACTGCGGCCTGTGCGCCGAGCGCTGTCCCACGGGCGCCTGGGACATGCGCAAATTCCTCCTCGACATGACCCATGCGGAGGCGGCATGAGCGAGGTGGCGCCCGACCAGCCGCTGACGCGCTTGCCGGCGCTCGCCGCGGTCAACGACTTCGTGGTCAAGTTCGCCAACGTCAACGG
>JALYTR010000386.1 GCA_030854165.1 Pseudomonadota bacterium
AATTTCTTCTGCCGGATCAAACAATTCCGCGCCATCGCCACGCGCTACGACAAGCGCGCCATCAACTTCTTGGCCAAAATCTATCTCGCCGCTACACTCGTCTGGCCCAATTGAGGACAGGCCCTAGTGACGCGTTTGTCCACTATGCGAAATCGCCCTCAAGCGGACCTTCCCAACGTCCGAGTTGGGTGGAAAGCGGTCGCCAACGCCGGCCCGGGACAGCTGCATGCCTACAATGGAAACGCAGCTGGCTCGTACTACTTCCCAAACGCCACTCTGGAGTGTGAATTGGAGTATGAAGTCGCCATGGCAATTCCTGAGCGTCCTGGCTACCCTCCGCGGTCCGGAGGAACACATGACCGCTATAACGACGGGCATATTCGCTGCTGCGCTGATTTCTATGCCGGCGCTCGCATCGCCGGCACTCGCAGAAAATGCGATCACGCCGGCTGAGCACGCGCAAGGCATGGCCGAGATAAACGCTGCGGGTGCCCGCTTAGCTGACACCTTGAAAGACCCGGATTCAGCGCGATTTCGCCAAGTGTTTATAAGGAAGGGCGTCGGAAAGGACGGTCAAACCTGGATTGACGTCTGTGGTCAAGTGAACGATAAAAATAGCTATGGGGGGTTTACCGACTGGGTGGCATTCAGATAAGCTGGAACGAGCTTGATTATGAATGGTGATCTTCCCCTGAGCATCATCGCTGATATTTGTGGGGCCACCAAAAACGTTGTGGGCGACCCATACATCACCGACGCGAAGGATTACTCGGCTGACCTAAAGGCAGCTTTCACGGCCAACGCGGGCCATTAATGGCTAATTGTAGTATAGCACTAACGCTCGCGGCCGTGCTGACGCTCATCGGCTGCTGAAGCGCAATCAGATTGGCCAAAAGACTACACCTCCGCAACCTGAAATAAATCTCGCGCTAATCAGCCAAGCCAAGACAGCGGTCGCCTACGACCTGAAGGACGGAAGGGCAGTTTTGGGTCGATTCTCTCCGTTGGCGTCCGGCCGCAAAGCGGACGCTCCCGACTTTGCCTAGAAGTCAAATTTGACGCGCGCCGACGACCAGCCGATCGGCTGCCTTGGACCGAGGTGGCGCGGGCGGTCGGGGTCGAACCGACACTCTGTCACCAGAACCGGATTTTGAATCCGGCGCGTCTGCCAATTCCGCCACGCCCGCGTCCGACGCCCGAGCGGCTGGCAGACGCGCCACAGTCTTGAGTCTGGTTGATCGAACCCACGGTCGGATGGAGACTCATCCGCTCGCCACGATCCTCCAGCGCGTTCGCGGCCCCGATGAGTTCTTCGGTGGGATCGGCGCCCAAGGCGATCGGTGCGCATGCCTCTTGCGAGTCCCGCTGACCGTCGATTTCGCTTGACTCCCTTACATGCGTCAGACATTTCTGACATATGAAAGGCAACTCACATTCGCCTATCTCCGGGGACCAGTTGCTGGCCGTTCTGGCCGCGCTGGCCAATCCCCACCGGCTACGCATCGTCGCGGCCCTCACCTCCGGCGGCCGCGACTACGTCAGCGCCCTGGCCCGCGAGATCGGCATCAGCCGCCCCCTGCTGCATCTGCACCTGCAGAAGCTCCAGGACGCGGGCCTCGTCACGAGCCAGCTTGAGCTGTCTCGCGACGGCAAGGCGCTCAACTATTTCGAAGTGGGCGACTTCGGCTTCGAACTCACGCCGGCCGCCATCGCCGAGGCGGCCAAATCCCTGACCACCAAACCCGAGAGGTAAGGAAACATCCATGACCGACATTTTCTATCTGCTGACCCTATGCCTCCCACTGGCGACAATCCTGCTCGTCTTTGGGATGCGGTACGCCTCGGCCGTCCAGCAGGCCAAGGCTCGCCTCGCCAATGAGGGCGCCTACCGCCAGATCGCCGAGAAGGCGGCGGCCGCCCAGGCCGAGACGGCGACCACGCTGGCTTCCATCCAGGCCGCGCTCGCCGACGTCGGGCCGCGCCTTGCCGCCATCGAGAAGATTCTGAAGGAAGTCGGATGACCGCCGCGCACGCCCAAACACCCGCCGTTGGAGCCGATCGACGAGATGGACTCCCCGCGATGACCCCGGTATCGGCGCCGCGCCTTTACGCCCTCAGGGCCGGCTACCTTCTCCTCGTCGTGGGGCTCGGCCTCACCATATGGCCCGGAATAATCCACCACGACAAACCGTGGGAACTGATGAACGGGGTCGTTCAATGCATGCTGGGGGCGGTCGGGGTTCTGGCCATCCTCGGGCTTCGCTATCCCCTGCGGATGGTGCCCTTGCTTCTCTTCGAAATGGCCTGGAAGTCGATCTGGCTGATCGTCGTCGCCCTGCCGCTCTGGTCCGCCCACAAGATGGACGCCGACACCTGGGAGACGGCGAGGGCCTGCCTGATGGTCGTGATCCTCCCCATCGTCATTCCGTGGCCCTATGTGTTGGCGAACTATGCGATGGCGCGCGGCGACCGCTGGCGCTGACGAAAGCGAACAGCGGCGACCGCCCGCCCTAAGCAGACTTAGGGACGGCTTCGAAGACGCTCGTCTTCAACGCGCCGCCCAGCTCATGGCGAACCGGCCTTTGCGCACGTCGCGCGAAGGGAGGGATTGAGCACCAGTTTTCTAAGATAGGCGAACATGGCGCTGGCCATGGGAGGATCGCGGTTGGAGAGCACGGTCAGCACGAGTTGGTCCTTCGGGAATACCGCGAACTCGGTGTTCGCCCCGAGGGTTCCGCCATTGTGACCGAACCATCTTCGGCCCGCCTCGGTCCCGACGGTGAAGCCGAAGCCATAATCCCGCTCGGGGCGGGAGGACGTCGCCGGCGCGGCGAGGATTTGCGGTTCGGTCAGGGCCGCGGTTGTCGCCGCGCGGGTCAGGCGGTTGGCGAGCAAGGCTTGGGCGAACCGCCGCATGTCGATCGCGGTGCTGAACAACCCGCCGGCGGGCGACCCATAGCCCTCGACGGCGCCGGGCGCGGGATGAAGCGCGGGT
>JALYTR010000387.1 GCA_030854165.1 Pseudomonadota bacterium
CCGCCCGCCCCGCCCGCCGCGGCGCCGGCCGCCGACGGTCTAGCGGGAGGAGGGTTCTATCTCGAGGCCGACCGGCTCATCCAGGACGACGCCAATCACCGGTTCACCGCCGAGGGGTCGGTGGAAGCCCGCTACAAGGGCCGGGTGCTGCGCGGCGACCAGGTCATCTACGACAGCACCTCCGGCATCGTCACCGCCCGCGGCCACGTCGAGATTCTCAATCCCGACGGGACCTCGCAATTCGCCGACGCCATCACCCTGGACAAGGACATGAGCGAGGGCGTGGCGCTGGGCTTTTCCACTCGCCTTCAGAATAATGTGAAGATCGCCGCCGCCAGCGCCACGCGCCAGAGCGATCAGGTGACCGAGCTGGACCGGGTGATCTACACCCCCTGCGATGTGTGCTCCGACGGCGGGCAAGGCAAGCCGACCTGGTCGATCAAGGCGCGCAAGGTGATCGAGGATCGCAAGCGTCAGACCGTCTATTTCCAGGACGCGGTCATCCAGGTGAAGGGCGTGGGCATCCTCTACCTGCCCGCCTTCTGGACGGCCGATCCCACAGCGGCCCGCAAATCAGGCTTTCTGCTGCCGGTGATCACCGTCTCCGGCGAGCGGGGGGTCAGCTATCAGCAACCCTATTATCAGGTGATCTCACCATCCCAGGACATCACCCTGACGCCGCAGATCAATACCAAGGTCAACCCATTTCTGAACATCGACTACCGCAAGCGATTCTACTCCGGTATTTTGGACATTCGCGCCGGCTATACCTACGACCGAGACTTTACGTCGGGCGGCGATAAATTCGGCCCGCTCACCTCGCGCAGCTACATCCTGGGCAGCGGTGTCTTCAACATCGACCAGAACTGGTTGTGGGGGTTCACCGCCGAGCGGGCCTCGGACGAACTGATCTTCGACAAATATTCCATTCCCAATGTTTTCACCAACCAGAGCCTCACCGACCGCGGACTCTACGCCGCAGACGATCGGAGGCTGATTTCGCAGATCTATGCGGTTCGCCAGGACCAGCTCTCCTACCTCTCGGTTGCAGCCATCAGCGTGCAGGGGCTGCGCGCCCCGACCGCGACGACGCCCGGCGACGATCAGAGCACCTTTCCCACCGTCGCCCCCCTGATCGAGGGGCGCTATGAACCGGCCGGAGAGATCCTGGGCGGCCGCCTGCGCATCGACGGCAGCGCCGTGGTCCTGACCCGGGCCCAGGCCCCCGACTACGACAATCTTCCTGGCGCCTCGCCCATTCCCGGCCTCGACAGCCGGCGCGCCACGATCGGGGCCGACTGGCTGCGCACCTTCACCTTCGCCAACGGCCTTCGCGTCCAGCCCTTCGTCCGGGCCCGCGCCGATGTTTACAACGTCTCCGATCTCGCGCCGGGGCCTTCCAATGCGACCATAACCCGCGCCTTCGGCTACCTCGGCGCCGACGTCAGCTATCCACTCATCAAGCAATCGGGCGGCGCGACCTGGGTGCTCGAACCCCTCGCTCAGGTCGCCATCGCCCCTAACACTCACTTCGACCCGCGCATCCCCAACGAGGATAGCCAGGTCTGGGAATTCGACGAAACCAATCTCTTCGACGTGAACCGCTCGCCGGGCTACGACCTCTATGAAGGCGGCCAAAGCGTCACATTGGGTGGCCGCGCCACCTTGTTGCTGCCTGACGGACGCGGCGGTTCCTTCCTGATCGGCCGCAGATTCGGAACCGGGAACGATCCGGCGGTCCCCGAGCGCACCGGCCTGCAGACCGCGCTTTCCGACTACGTTCTCGCTTTCGACGCCACGCCGCTGCGCGGCGTCAATCTGTTTTCGAGGCTGAGGCTGGATTCCTCCACCTTCGCGATCAACCGTCTGGAAGCGGGCGCCGACTTCGCCACGGAACGCGCCAGCGGCTACATCAGCTACCTGCAGGAGGCGCAGTCACCCACCGGAACCAAGGTGAGCGCCCTGGATATCCACGGCGAGGCCTACGCCACGAAACACTGGGGCCTGACCGCCTACGCCATCGTCGATCAGGGCGCCTGGCGGCGGCGCGACTTCGGCGTCGTCTATCGCGACGACTGCGTGCGCGTGGAAGTGCTCTATCGTCACGACGAAACCTTCAACGGAACGCTGGGCCCATCCACCTCGGTGGTGCTTCGCCTAACCCTCGCCACATTGGGCAATTCAGGCTACAGCCAACTGAACGATCGCCCGCCCGCCGATTGACGGGGCCGTGGCGCCGATGGATAAGGATCACAAAAACCACGATGCGTTGGCTTGGTAACATCTCGGCCGCTGGCGGCGCGGGCGGCGCCGTCAATGGCCTGGCCGCACTTCTCGCAACCTTCCCGGCCCTGGCTCAGATTGCGGTCACCCCGCCGCCGGCCCGCGCGCCAATAATCACGCCCGCGCCGGGTCCCACCACTGCCGCGCCGCTTTCCGAATCCGTGGTGGTGACGGTCAACGACGAGATCATCTCGACCTATGACATTGTTCAGAGGATGCGCCTGCTGATCGTCACCTCGGGCATTCAGCCGACCGAACAGAATCTGCCGGATATCCAGCGCGAGGCGGTGCGCTCGCTGGTCGATGAACATCTGGAGATGCAGGAGCTGATCCGCGAGGCCAAGACCCAGAAGTTCGATCTGATCGCCTCGGACGCCGAGGTCAACGACGAGCTCGCCGATATCGCGCGCAATAACAACACGAGCGCCGATCAGCTTCTCGCCCAGCTCGCGGCCCAAGGCGTCGGCGCGCAGACTTTCCGCGATCAGCTCAGGGCGGAAATCAGCTGGCGCGGTTGGATTCGTGGCCGCTACGGCCAGCGCCTGGTCGTCGGCGAGGATCAGATCAAGGCCTATCAGAAACGCCTCGAGGCCGAAGCGGACAAGCCCCAGTACCAGATCAGCGAAATCTTCATCGACGCGACCCGCGCCGGCGGCGAGACGGCGGCCGAGCAGGGCGCCGCGCAGTTGATTGCCCAGTTGCAGAAGGG
>JALYTR010000045.1 GCA_030854165.1 Pseudomonadota bacterium
TCCAGAAAATCCAGGAAGCCGCCGCGCCGCGCGCCGCTCGCTCTCGCCGCCTCGATGACCTCCGGCGCGATCAGGGCGGCCAACTCTTCCCCATAGCGGTAGCCCGCCGCCGCGCCCTCGAAGTCGCCGCCGGTCGCCGGATGGAGGTAGATTTCGCTCAGGCCCGGCGGCAGGTTGTCGATGAGCGCCCGCAGCCGCCGCGCCGTCATCGCGCCGCTCCACGCGAGGCCGAACACCTGATCCGGAACTCGCAGGCCTGCGCCGCGAAACCGCCGCCGCGCCAGGGCGGCCCACAGATCGATCACCGGGTTCGGACTGTAGGTTCCTTCCGGCTCGGCCAGGGCAAGGCTCCGGCGCGGCTCGACGGGGACGCGCGCCGCGCGCAGGCCGTGGCGGGCGCCGATCTTGAGGATCAGACCGGCGATGGTGGGATGCAGGTGGAAATGCTTGTGGGCGTTGACGTGGTCGAGGGCCAGGGCGGTCGCGGCGAAGGCGTCGAACTGCGCCTCGATCTCCGCTTCGAGCTGCGCCCGCGCGGCGGGATTGAAGGCCATCGTCGCCCCGGCGCGGGCCATGTCCGATCGGAACCGACCGGCGCCGTCCACCAGATCGGGAACCTTCGAAGCGGGAAGGGCGGGGCGCCCTTCCACCAGCACGAGATGGAGGCCCACGGCCAAGGCCGGATTGCGCCGAGCGCACGCCACCGCGTCGGCGGCGGCGGGGGCGGTGACCATCAGGCTGGCGGCGGTGAGGACGCCGCGACGGTGGGCGATCTCAACCGCCGCGTTCACCTCGCGCGCCGCGCCGAAGTCGTCGGCGGTGACGATCAGTCGGCGTACAGGCCCGTTCACCGGCGGTGGACCAGGTCGGGGTGGGTCGCTAGCCGAGCCGCGAACGAAAGCGCGACAGACGAGAAAAATCGTTCAGGAACAAATCCATAGTGGTAGCGGTCGGCGGAGTCAGGCAAGTGGGTGAGGTCAAATGGCCAATCGTCCTCGACCGCATACGATGTGTAGAGAAAGGACGAATCCGGCGTCAGCCGCAAGTGAAGGGCAAGCCCGCGTGGAATCGTCATCGCCTTTTCATCGGGGCGCGGCGCGACGTGGGAAATCGGCAGATAGGTCACCCGAAGGACGGACGGCTCCGGCGCCCTTAGGTCGTCCGCCGAGCGCAGATCGACAATCAGGCACGGGCGATTCTTGCCGCCGTCGGGCGGCGCGCGGCGATCGGTCCCCGCCCAGACGAAGCCGTAGCGCACGACCAAGCCGAGTTTCGGCCTCGGCAGCGGCATGGACTAGTCGTCCAGCAGGGTATCAGGACTGGCGTCGCTCGGGTCCATTCGGCTGTTGGCGATTCGTTCGACCATTTCGAGCGGCATGTCGGCGAGGGCGTAGGCGATCTTCCGGTTTTGCCGCAGCAGGGCATAGTCTTCCACCGACAGGATCACCAGCTCCGGGCGGCCGTGGTAGGTGACTTCCACCGGCGCGCGGCGGGCCTGGGCGCGCACGAAGCCGCTGGCTTTCTGCAATTGTTCGCCCGTGACGCTGACCATGACATTCTCCTTAATCTGCGTAGAATATAGGGCTTATCGACTCGCATCAAGGCAAGGGCGGCCAATCACGCCGCCCGCCGCCGTTTCGCCTGGACGATGAGGTCGGCTTCGGGGGCGTCGTGGGTCGGATCGCCGAAAGACAGGGGGCGTAACCCGTCTGCTCGCGGACGCCGGCGAGCAGGCAATTCTCGGTGAACAGGCGCCCGACAGCATGGATCACGTAGCGGATGAGCCCGCGCCGGCCAAAGGCTCATTGTCGATCCTCCAAAGTATGATATAGTAGGAGTTCATTGGGGAAAGCCGCATGTCGGACCTCGAACGGGTGACGGTCACCATGCCCGGTGAGATGGCCGCCGCTCTACGCCGGACGGTCGACGGCGGCGAATATGTTTCCGCAAGCGAGATCGTTCCTGAAGCGCTTCGCGAATGGTCACGAAGGCGAGACGACGAGCGTCGCGATCTCGAAACCCTGCGGGAGGCGATTCGGGTCGGCGATGAAAGCGGTCACAGCATTCCGGCTGACGAGGTCTTCGCGGAATTGCGCCGGGTGTTGGCCGGTCGGGGGGAGGCGCGTCCGTGAAGCGGCTCGGCTTCGCGCCTGCCGCGCGGGCTGATCTCCTGGCCATTGGCCGCCTGACATGAATCACCCAACCCGCACCGTCATCGGCGGCCTTGTCCCGGCGATACATGCCCCGGCCGCTTGCCGTGGCCGCGCCCGGCGCGGCCAACGCTAAACATCGGGGGCATGGGTGGCCGGGACTTACGCCCGGCCATGACGTTCTATTGAGGGGTGTTTCAACTCAATCATCCAACGCGCTGGATTTACGCCGCCGCCCGCCGCTCCTTGAGGAACTCGAAGAACTCCACTCCCTCGCGCAGGCGGCGCTTCATCATGTCCGGGCTGCGGATCATTTCGCCGACAATGGAGCCGATCTTGCCGGGCCGGAAGTAGAAGCTTTTGTAGAAGGTCTCCACCGAGGCGAAGATCTCGGCGTGGCTGAGGTGCGGATAGTGGAGGGGGGCGATCTGGATGCCGTGCTCGTCCACCAGCTCGGCGTGCTCGGCGTCCAGCCATCCGTTCTCGACTGCCTGCTTGTAGAGGAAGGTGCCGGGATAGGGGGCGGCCAGCGACACCTGGATGGTGTGCGGATTGATCCTGGCCGCCCAGGCCGCCGTTTCGCGCAGGGTCTGGCGCGTCTCACCCGGCAGGCCGGCGATGAAGGTGCCGTGGATGGCGATGCCGAGTTCGTGGCAATCCTTGGTGAACTTCTCGGCCACCTCGATCAGCATGCCCTTCTTGATGTTGTGCAGGATCTGCTGGTTGCCGCTCTCGTAGCCGACCAGCAGCAGGCGCAGGCCGCCGTCCTTGAGCACCTTGAGACTCTCGTAGGGCACATTGGCCTTGGCGTTGCACGACCAGGTTATGCCCAGCCGGCCAAGTTCCTTGGCGATCGCTTCGGCCCGCGGCAAATTGTCGGTGAAGGTGTCGTCGTCGAAGAAGAATTCCTTGACCTGGGGAAAGGCCTTCTGGGCCCAGGCGATCTCTTCGATCACATGGCCGACGCTGCGGGTGCGATAGCGGTGGCCGCCGACCGTCTGAGGCCACAGGCAGAAGGTGCAGCGCGATTTGCAGCCGCGGCCGGTGTAGATCGAGATGTAAGGGTGCTTCAGATAGCCGATGAAATAGTTCTCGATTTTCAGGTCGCGCTGATAGACCGGGGTGACGAACGGCAGGGAATCCATGTCCTCGACGATCGGCCGGTCGGCGTTGTGGACGATGACCCCTTGCGAATTGCGATAGCTCAGCCCCTCGATGTCGGCCCACGGCTTTTCCTGGGCGACATCCAAAATTGTGAAGTCGAACTCGTTGCGGGCCACGAAATCTACCGACGGCGCGCTCGCCAGGCTGCCCTGGGCGTCCACCGCGACCTTGGCCCCGATCATCCCGGCCCTCAGGTTCGGATTGACGGCCTTGAGCGCCTCGACGGTCTTCACGTCCGAGGCGAAAGACGGCGCGGAAGTATGGAGCACCACCAGATCGTAATCCTTGGCGAGCGGCGCGACGTCGGCCAGGGACTGGCGATGGGGCGGGGCGTCGATCAGCCGGCTACCCTCCACCAGGGCGGCGGGCTGGGCCAGCCAGGTGGGATACCAGAAGGACTTGATCTCCCGCCTGGCCTGATAGCGCGAGCCGGCCCCGCCGTCGAAACCGTCGAAGGACGGCGCCTGAAGAAAGAGAGTGCGAAGCATGACTTGAAAAACCTTTAGGCGTGAACCAGGACGCCGTCCCGCCCGACGCGGAAACGGCGGCCCTGCCAGCCGACGGTGTTCACCGTGAAGCTGGCCAGGAGGACCGAAAACGATAGCACATCGCGGGCCCCGATGAGCCACCAGGCGCCGGCCCGGCAGCCGGTGGCGGCGTCGATGATGAGCTTGGCGGAGATACGCGCCCCAACCATGGTGAAAATCAGGACGATGGCCGCCGGCGGCAGGCCGAGAAGGGCCGCGCCGATCAGAGCCAGGGGCAGGGGATGGGTGATCGCGCTGCCGGCGTGGCCGGCCGGGTCGATCTGACGCACGGTGCGGGTCCAGCGAAGTTCGTGGGCGATGAGTTCGCGGGCGCCGGCCTCGGTGCACAGATGCGAGACGACCAGCGGCGGCACCGCGACGGCGTAGCCCCGGCCCCGAACCGCCCGGCCGATCTCGTAATCGTCGGCCAGATGATCGGCGAAGGCTTCGAAGCCGCCGATCTCGGCGAGCACCCCCGCCGTCATGGCGATGGTCGAGCCGAAACACGGCCGCGCCAGGCCCAACGCCCGGCCGAGAGCCACGCTCGGCAGGAACTGGTAGTTGATCGCCATGGCGGAAAGCCTGGAACACCGATCCGCCCCGCCGGCCCCGACATAAAGGCAGCTCACCGCCCCGACGCCGTCGCGACCCAGAGTGGCGACCACCTCGCGCAGATAGCCGGGCGCGACCAGTATGTCGGCGTCGCTCATCACCAGCACCCCGTGGGCGGCGCGCTGGGCGATGTTGATCAGGTTGGAGACCTTGCGGTTGGTTCCGTAGAGCCGCGCGTCGATAACCAGGGCGATATCCAGGTCCGGATGACGCTCCTGGAGATCGCGCACCACCGCGATGGCCGGATCGGCGCCGTCCTGGACGCCGAACACGATCTGCACCGGGCCGGGATAGTCCTGGCGGCAGAAGCTCTCCAGCGCCCGCGCCAGACCGGGCGGCGCGCCGTGCAGGGGCTTGATGAGGGTGACGGCGGGAAACGGCCCGTTCGCAGGCCCGCCGCGAGCCATGAATCGGGCGACCAGCCCCGCGGCCAGGAGGCTATAGAGGCCGCCGGCGACGGCCAGCGCGCACAGCAGATAGCCGACCGCGTGCAGCAGAATGATCAAGAAGGAGTCCTCGTCACCGTCCTCGCCCCGCGCCCCGTTATCATGGAATCGGGCCAAAGCGGCGCGAAAAAGTGTTGGCGGGCCTGTCGAGAGGCCGGAAGGAGGACGAGTGTGCCGACCGGGGGAGCGGCGGCGTGTCGGCGGGAGTTGTTCCGGCCGCACGTCCGCTCGCCCAGAGCCTGTCCCGAATCGGGGCCAATCAACCCGATCGGGATAGACAGGCTCTATCTCAAACACTTGAGCGCTTGCCGACCGCAAAACCAGTTCCCACTTTTGCGACAAAGCGCTCTAAGGGCGGCGAGACTGCCGGCTCCGCCACAAGGGCGCCTATGGAGTTGCATCGGGCCGGGCTCGGTTTCCTGATATCGCTTTTAAAGGGAGCGTAAGTCTAGGAAATTGCGCCGTTTCGTCCTCGAACGTGTAACCAAACGAAACATCGCATTCGAACAACTCTGCTATCCGCGCGCGCGCCGCATGGCCAAATTTTGGATCGGCATAAAACGCAGCGTAGGGCGGATGCTCGCTCGCATTGGCATGCTGAATGAAAACAGTCGGCAGGCCGACATCGCCACGCAATTTTTCCTGCATTGCATGGAACCCCGCCGGACTGCAATCGTAAGCATCCACCGGCACAGCAGCCACCGATGACGTGAAACTATTAATGTCCTGCGGGCATTCAGGAACGGTAGAACCCAATCCGAACACCTGATCCAATACCGGATGAAAACAGAACGCGTGAAAGCTGCCCGCTTCTTTGGACGCGGCATGCCAAATCGACGCCGGCTCCCTCAAACCGTAGTGATAGATGCTCACAACGCGCGCCCAGGGATTTCGGATCGTGGTGAAGATGAAAAAATCCTGCAGCCGATAGCCTTGCGTCACAACGTAACGTTCCACGGTGCGCAGACAGGCATGATGATCGAGCGGACCAGGACGGCTGCCCTTCACGTCGGAAGTGGGATCGAGCGCCTTGCGGACCGACGTCGAGCCGCACCGGCGATTGGCCAGAAAGATGAATTTCCGCTTGAAGCTGATGCGCATCGCCCCGAACCCCGGCCTCGATCATCCTCGGCGCGACCTCGATACGGATCACTTTTAGAATTTAGGTCAGTTTGCCCTGGGTCGCTACCGCCAATCGCGCAAAGCGGCTGATGCGCGTTTTCTCCACGCCCCCCGCGCGGGCCGGTGCTCCGGGCCCGGTGCGCAGGGTATGATCGCGGTCCAGCGGGCCTTTGAGGCGATCCTTGAGGCCAGATCGCCAGGTCCCCGTGCACGCCGAAACGGCTCGGGCCTGTCATTTCCTTGCAGAAACTCCAACGATGGCTGCTGGCGCGCGGCCGGCCAAAGGCTAGAAAACAGCCCTATCTCTTTTTGTTGCCCGCGGCCGGCCAACCTGCCATGAGGCGCCATTAGAGACTTCGCGCGGGAGGCGGGCATGACCGTGGGCGTGGCGGCGGTTCCAGCGCCGCGGGTGAGGACCTTCTTCGGCCATCCGATCGGCCTGGGCTATCTCGTCTTCGCCGAGGTCTGGGAGCGGTTTTCCTATTACGGCATGCAGGCGCTGCTGGTCCTCTACATGGGCCAGCAACTGCTGCTGCCCGGGCATGTGGAGCATGTGGCCGGCTTCGCGGCGTTCCGGGCCGGGATCGAGAGCCTCTACGGACACCTATCGCCGGCCGCCCTGGCCTCGGTGATTTTCGGCCTCTACGCTGGCGGGGTCTATCTGACCCCGATCGCGGGCGGATTCATCGCCGACCGGTTCCTGGGCCGCACCCTCACCGTGACCATCGGCGCGTCCCTGATGGCTCTTGGCCATTTCCTGATGGCCTTCGAGGCCTCCTTCCTGCTGGCGCTCACCTGCCTGCTGGTGGGGGTCGGCTGTTTCAAGGGCAATATCGCCAGCCAGGTGGGCGAGCTTTATGCGCCCGGCGATCTTCGCCGCGCCGACGCCTTCCAGGTCTTCCTGCTGGGCGTCAACGTCGCGGTGATCATCTCGCCGCTGGTCTGCGGCACCCTGGGCCAGAAGGTCGCCTGGCACTGGGGGTTCGGGGCGGCAGGCGTGGGGATGGTGATCGGTCTCGTTGTCTATCTGAGCGGCCGGCGCTGGCTGCCTCCCGACACCCTCCGCCGAGAACCCGCCAGAGCCGGGGAAGGCAAGCCCGCCCGCGTCCGCCGGCCGAAACTGGCGCGCGGCGAGATCAAGACGATCGTGGTTCTGGTCGCCCTACTGCCGGTGCTGGCCCTGTCGGGCGTGGGCAACCAGGAAATCTTCAACAGCTATCTCGTGTGGGGCAACGCCAACTACAGGCTGACCTTCTTCGGCCAGGATATGCCGGTCACCTGGCTCATTTCCCTGGACGCCATCATCTCATCGATCTGCATCGTCGGCTCGGTGGCCTTCTGGCGGTGGTGGGCCAAGCGGCGGCGCGAACCGCAGGAGATCACCAAGCTGGCGATCGGCGCCGTCATCGCCGGCGTCGCCCCTCTGGCCCTTTCCATCGCCTCGCTTCAGGAGGCCGCCACCGGCCACAAGGTGGGCCTGTTCTGGGGCCTGGTCTTCCACATCGTCAATTCGATCGGCTTCGCCAACATCTTTCCGGTGGGCCTCGCCCTCTTCTCCCGCGCCGGCCCGCGCGCCATCGCCGGGATGATCATCGGCATCTACTATCTGAACCTCTTCGCCTCCAACATGATGGTCGGATACCTGGGCGGCCTGCTGGGGCCGCTGGGCGGGGTGAAGTTCTGGGCCCTCCACGCCGCCCTGGTGTTCGGCGCCGGCTTGGCCCTCTTCGCCTTCCGCGCAGCCTTCGGGCCGCTGCTGAGCCCGACGGTGGATCCCGAGGCGGTGGAGGGTTGACGTAAGCGGTTTGTATCCTATAGTATACAAATGATCGAAGTTCGCGAGACGGCTCGTTTCGCCGCTTGGTTTCGCGAGCTTCGAGATTTGCGAGCGAAATCGCGGATCAATACCCGAATCCGGCGAATTTCACTTGGGAATTTCGGCGATGTGGAGCCCGTCGGCGAAGGTGTGAGCGAGTTGCGGATTCATCATGGCCCAGGCTACCGGGTCTATTTCGTGCGGCGCGGAGCAACAGTCGTGATTCTGCTTTGCGGGGGCGACAAGGCTTCGCAGCAGCGGGACATTCGCGCTGCCAGGGACATGGCGAAGGAGTTGAATTGATGGCCATCGCGACCAAGGTCTGGGATATAACCGAACATCTGGACAGCGAGACGGCTATCGCCGCCTATCTTGACGCGGTGTTCGAGGACGGCGATCCCGCTCTCGTAAAGGCCGCCATCGGCGACGTGGCGCGGGCGCGCGGCATGACCGAGATCGCCGCCAAAACCGGCATCTCTCGCGTCGGCCTCTACAAAGCATTGTCGGAGACAGGCAATCCCTCCTTCGCGACGATTGCGGCGGTGATGAAGGCGCTGGGGGTGCGGCTGTCGGTGGCGGCGTGATGTGGCGGGCGGAGAAATGAGGCGACGGCGCCGGCGCGCGCCCTCACATGTCCCGGAAGAGGCCGCGGTGCGTCTCGCTCACCGCGAGGCGGTCCGGCCGGGCCTTGAGCTTCAGAACGGTCGCCCCGGCCAGGTTGCGGGTGACCGACTTGATCGCCTCGACATTGACGATGGTCGATCGGTGGATGCGCCAGAACAGATCCGGGTCCAGCTCCCCCGCCAGCTCCTTGATCGACCGGCGGATGATGAACTCGCGCTCGGCGGTGACCACGCTGGTGTATTTGGTGTCGGCGCGGAAATAGCAGATGTCGCGGACCATGATCAGACTGACCTCGGCCCCATGCGAGGCCTTGATCCAGTTGAGGTGCGCCTTCGGCCGCGCGGCGGCGGCCACTTCCTCGAGCAGGTCGGCGAGGGAGCGGGGCGGCTCGGCCATCCGGGACCGCACCCGCTCGACCGTCTGGTTGAGGCGAGCCTTGTCGTAGGGCTTCAGCACGTAGTCGATCGCGCCGTGCTCGAACGCGCCACGGCGTGCGAGTCATAGGCGGTGATGAACACCACATGGCAGCGTTGGGCGACCTGCCGCGCCACGTCCAGCCCGGTCAGCCCGGGCATCTGGATGTCCAGGAACATCAGGCTCGGGCGGTGACGGTCGAACATCGCCAGGGCGTCTATGCCATTGGCTACGCTGGCGACGATCTTCAGGTCCGGCCAAAGGACGGCGAGTTGGGCTTCCAGATCCTCGCGCAGAGCGCGTTCGTCCTCGGCAATCACCGCCGTCGGGGCCCGCGCCCATTTCGCCCGGCGGTCAGCGGCCATGGGCCGGCGCCTTCAGCTCGACGATCAGGGAGCGGACGTTGGCCCCGCCGATGTTTTCGGTCTCGTGGGTGACCGGGCCCGACCAGAAGGCATCGCCGGCCTTGTTGATCGCCACGAAGGTGCGCCCGTGGTCGGTCACCCGCACGCGCGCCGGGGTCAGCAGGATGGTGAGGTGGGCGGGATGCGAATGAACCCCCGAGCCGCACACTCCCATGCCCGGCCGGCCGTTGTATTCCAGCACCCGGACGCTGCTGTTTTCCAGCACCACGCGATAGCTTCCCGGCTGCGCCTTGGCGGCGTCCTGGCCGGCCGCCGCGCCGGCCAGGAGGGCGGCGACCCCGGCGAGGCCGGCCGCCTTGGCAGTCAACGATTTCCATCTCATGTGAGAACTCCCTGATTCGAAAGCGTCTTTGGCGCCGCTGCGTGGAGATCGAACGACAGACTCCAGGTCAGTCGGCCGCCTCTTCGGCGAGCCGGCCGTTTAGCGTCGCCCCGGGCCGCTCGGAGGCGACCGCCATCCGCTGGCGCAACGGGCGGGGCAGGGCGCCGTCGCCCACCCCTTCAGCCGCGAGCGTCACGGCGAAGACATCCCCGCGCCAGCCGGCCCGCAAGCTCACCTGGCTTGCGGCGGCGCAGAGGTGCTCCAGAACGGGCGTCAGCAGCCTGGGCGGAAATGATACTTCCGGGGCCGGCCGGCCCGACTCGATGGACAGAGTCCCTACCTTGCCGGCCGTGAGGGCGCGCAGCCGTAGGTAGCGCCCGGCGAGGTCGAGTTCGCCGGACAGCGTCGCGGTCTCGCCGCCGAGGCCGTGCACCGCTGTCCTGAGAAATCCGACCAGGACGTCGAGTAGGTCGTCGGCGTCCTTTGGGCGACCGCGGTAGAGCGCGCGCAGGGCGTCCAGGGCGTCCAGCACCGTGGCCGGCTGCAACTGGCGGCGAAACGCCTCCAACCGGCTTTCCTCCAGCAGGGCGGCGGATTCGTCGCGCGCGCGCTGAAAGCGGACCAGGGTTCGGCGGGAGCGAACGGCGCGACGCGATCCAACATAGGCGACCATGTAAAGA
>JALYTR010000046.1 GCA_030854165.1 Pseudomonadota bacterium
GCGCCCAACCGGGCCGGCCCCGGCGCCGTCGCGACCCGAGGGACATGGGGAGGGGCTCGAACGCCCACACCGGGCGGTGGCCGCGTGGGCCCCGCTCGCCGGGCGACGTTCCATGTCACCACGGCGCCCAGCACCACCAGCACCAAAAGCGCCGTCCATCCGAAACGCCGGCGGGTCTGCAGATGGAGTCCCCCCGGCGGGCGCAGATCGTCATCCACCCGCGGCGATTCGGCCCGAAAACGCGCGACCACCGCCTCGGGCTCCAATCCCAGGGACCGGGCGTAGGCGCGTACAAAGCCCACTGCGAACGGGCGCGAGGGCAGCGCGTCCAGATCGAACGCCTCGATGGCGGCGATGTGCGCGGCCCGCACCCGGGTTGCCTGGGCGATATCCTCGACGGCCAGCCCCAGGCTCTCGCGCGCCGCGCGCAGGGCGGCGCCCACGCCGCCCTGCTGGGCCAGGACGATCCGCGCCGGGCGCAGCGGCGCGAGATCGTCATTCGCCGATGGCTGGCTTTGGGCGTCCGCAACCGCGTCGAAGTCGAGCGGCATGGCAACTGGAGTCCCTAAACTGGCGCCGCCTCGCGGGCGGCCCCGCACATATGAAACACGGCTGGCGCGAGCCATCGGCCTCCTCGCTCGATAGCAGTGGATTTCCGTCGATTCAATGACCTATGCGGCGACATAAAGCTTTCTGGCGAGGGCTTCGATTTCGCCGCGCACCGATCCGGCGGTGCTCCGCAGCAACCCCTCCAGGCCTCGGCGCGCCATCTCCCTGTCGCATGACAGGACCATCTGTTTGACCGGCCCGATTCCGGCGGGCGGCATGGAAAGCCGTTCGAACCCGAGCGCGACCAGAACGAAGGCCTCTAGCGGCCGACCGGCCATTTCCCCGCACACCGACACCGGCGTGCCGGTCTCCACGCACGCTTCCCAGATCACCTTCAGGGCCCGCAAGGCCGGTGGCGAGAGAGGGTCATAGCGATCGGACACACGCGGGTTTCCCCGATCGGCGGCGAACAGATACTGCATGAGGTCGTTGGTTCCCACCGAGACGAAGTCGGTGAGCGGCAGCAGGGCGTCCAGATGCCAGAGCAGCGAGGGGGCCTCGATCATCGCACCCACGTCGAGGCGCGATGGAGCCGGACGGCCGCGCCGCAGCGCCCAGGCAATTTCGCGATCGACCAGCGCGCGGGCGGCGCGAAACTCCTCGATGCTGGCGACCAGGGGAAACATTACCCGCAGGGGGCGACCGGCCACCGCGGCGATCAGGGCGCGAAGCTGCATGCGAAGCAGGCCGGGTCGGTCAAGGCCCATGCGCACCGCTCGCCACCCCAGGGCCGGATTATCCTCCCGCGCGGCCTGGAGATAGGGCAACACCTTGTCGCCACCCAGGTCCAAGGTGCGGAAGGTCACCGGCAGATCGCCGGCCGCCTCGAGCACCCGCGCGTACAGCGCGGCCTGGACGCCGAGGCGCGGCAGATCCTCGGAGACCATGAACTGGAATTCGGTGCGAAACAGGCCAATCCCCTCCGCGCCCGTCTCGGCCAGGCTGTCGAGATCGACGGCCAGGCCGGCGTTCATCATAAGAGAAATCTTGGCGCCATCCCGGGTGAACGCCGGGGTGTCGCGGAGGCGGGCGAATTCGGCCCGTCGTTCGGTTCGCACGCCGATGCGCGCGGTGACCGCCGTCACCACGTCCGGACGAGGGCGCAGATAGGCCTCTCCGGTCTCGGCGTCGACGATGACCGGGTCGCCTTCGCTGACCTTGTCGCGCAGTCCCGCCAGACGGCCGACGCATGGAATATCCAGGGCGCGCGCGACGATGGCCGCGTGGCTGGCCGAGGAGCCTTCCTCAAGCAGCACCCCGCGCAGTTTGCGGCGATCGTATTCCAGAAGGTCGGCGGGGCCGAGGTTGCGGGCGATGAGAACGGCGTTGTCGGGCAGCCGCCGCCGCTTGCCGCCATTGCCGCTCAGATGGCGCAAAAGCCGGTCGTTCAGATCCTCGAGGTCATGGACGCGCTCGCGAAGGTAGGGATCGCGGGCCTGGCCCAGGCCGGCGCGATGCTCGGAGCGCACCCGTTCCACCGCCGCCTCCGCGGTGAGGCCCGAATGCACCGCCTCTTGCAGCGAGTGGTTCCAGCTGCGGCTGTGACCGAGCATCTTATAGGTTTCGAGCACATCGTAGGAGGCCCCCAGGACGCCTTCGTGACCCTCGAGCATGGCGTCGATCTGAGCCTGCAGGCTGGCGATGGCGGCGGTGAGACGAATCTCTTCTGCGGCGACGTCCTCGGAGAGCAGGCGACCCACCGCCACCGGCGCCTCGTGCAAGACCGCTATCCCAAAAGCCAGGCCGTCCGCGAATTTCGCGCCCTTGAGCCGCTCGGGCCGATGAGGCGCGATCTCGACGTCCTTGAGTTCCTCTCGGGAAAGCAGATCGCCGGCCGCCACCATTTCTGCGAGGACCATGGCGATGATCTGCAGATCCTCGACCTCGTCTTCGCCGTAGACGCGGCTGGTGCGATTTTGCACCACCAGAACCCCGATCGCCCGTCCGCCTCGGAGCAGGGGAACGCCGAGGAAGGCGTGAAAGGGGTCTTCGCCGGTTTCCGGCCGATAGGAAAAGGCGGGGTGACCCGGCGCGTCGGAGAGGTTGAGTGGCCGGCCGATCCGCATGATCTCGCCCACCAGACCCTCGCCCTGTTTGAGACGGGTGACGTGGATGGCGCCCGGATCCAGCCCTTCGGTGGCGAACAGCTCCATTTCGCCCGAGGCGCGGCGCAGGTAGATCGAGCACACCTCGGCGACCATGGAGGCCGCAATGGTGCGCACGACGGCGCCTAGCTTGGCCTGGGTGGGGCCGGACGCGGCCATGGCCTCGCGAATCTGTCGAAGCAGGCTGCGCGGTCCGCGTATGGCGAGGCCTGGGGTAGGCATGGGGTTGCTAAGGACCGCTCCTCGGGCGAGAATTTGGCGCGCCTATAGCAGGTTTTGCGCCGCGCGGGCGGCAAGCCCTCCGGTATGGTCCGCGATCGGCGCCTAGAGTTGATCCAACCCGTAGGCGGCGTGCAACGCGCGAACCGCCAGTTCGGTGTACGCTGCGTCGATCAGTACGCTGATCTTGATCTCGGAGGTCGCGATCACCTGGATATTCACCCCCTTTTCGGCCAACGCGCCGAACATCGTCTTAGCCACGCCGGCGTGGCTGCGCATGCCCACCCCGATCACCGACACCTTGGCCACGTCCTCGTTCACCGCCAAATCCTGAAAACCGATGATCTCCCGCGCGGCGCGCATGACATCCATGGCCCGCGCCGCATCGCGCTTGCTCACCGTGAACTCCATGTTCGCCGCGCCCTCGCCGCGGGCGTGGCTCTGGACGATCATGTCGATGTTGACGTTCGCGTCGGCCAGGCGGCCGAATATCTCCGATGACACACCTGGATGATCGGGAAGGCCGAAGAGGCTGATCTTGGCCTCGTCACGGCTATAGGCCACGCCGCTGACAATGCGCTTTTCCACGATTTCCTCCTCGTCGCAGACAATGGTGCCCTGACCTGGGGTCTGGCCGGACGCCGTGAAGCTCGACAGAACCCGCACCGGCACGCCGCGGGCCATGGCCAGTTCGACGGAACGCGTATGCAACACCTTGGCGCCCAACGACGCCATTTCCAGCATTTCTTCGTAGCTGATCGTCGCCAGCCGCCGGGCCCGGGATTCAATGCGGGGGTCGGCGGTGTAGACGCCATCGACGTCGGTATAGATGTCACAGCGCGCCGCCTTCAGCCCCGCGGCGATGGCCACCGCCGTGGTGTCCGACCCGCCGCGGCCCAGGGTCGTCAGGCGGCCGTCGCGCGTCACGCCCTGAAAACCGGCCACGACCGCGATCTCGCCGGCTTCAAGCGCGGCGGAGAGCTTTTCCGGTGGAATGTCGTCTATCCGCGCCCGGCCGTGCGCGCCGTCGGTGACGATGGGGATCTGCCAGCCCATCCATGAGCGCGCCGCCAGCCCCATGTTGCGCAGGGTCATGGCCAGCAGGCCCGCGGTGACCTGTTCCCCCGACGCCACAACGGCGTCATACTCTTCGCCCGAATCGTCGAGGCCGCCGGCCGCCAGGCCCGCGCCATCGGTCCAGGCCACCAATTCGTTGGTCTTGCCGGCCATGGCCGATACGACGACCACCACGCGCCAGCCAGCGGTCGCCTCCGCAGCCACCAGGGCGGCGACGCGGCGGATGCGCTCCAGGTCGGCCACCGAGGTGCCGCCGAACTTCATCACCAGCCCAGACAAGGCCCGCCGTCCTCTCGACTATGCGGGCGGGTTCTAGCGACGCCCGAGAACCGGGACAAGCGCTCCGCCGGCGAGTATGAAAGCCGCCATGACTTCGGCGGCGGCCCCCCCCTCCAGCATCGACCCCGCCGATGTGGCGCGGTTTTCGGCCATCGCGACGCAGTGGTGGGACCCGCGCGGCAAGTTCGCCCCCCTGCACCGATTCAATCCGGTTCGCCTGGCCTTCATCCGCGAACGGGCCTTGGCCCGGTTCGGTCGCGATCCCAAGGCTCGCGCGCCGTTTTGTGGATTGCGCTTGCTGGATATTGGCTGCGGCGGCGGCCTGCTGTGCGAGCCCATGGCCCGGCTGGGATTCAGCGTCATCGGCGCCGACGCCTCCGATCGCAACGTCGCGGTCGCCAGCGCCCACGCCATTCAAAGCGGTCTTGCGATCGACTATCGCGCCGCCACCGCCGAGGCCCTGCTGGCCGCGGCGGAACCGCCCTTCGATCTCATCCTCAACATGGAGGTGGTCGAGCATGTCGCCGATCCGGAGGCGTTTCTGCGCGACTGCACGCGCCTCCTGGCGCCGGGAGGGTTGATGATCATCGCCACCTTGAACCGCACCCTCGCGGCGCTCGCTCTGGCCAAGATCGGGGCCGAGTATCTGTTGCGCTGGCTTCCGGCCGGCACACACGATTGGCGCAAGTTCATCACCCCCGATGAACTGCGAGGCTATCTGGCCAGCGAAGGGTATGCGATCGATGGTCCCTTCGGCGTCACCTTCAATCCCTTGAACGGCCGATGGGTCCAATCCGCCGACTCGCGAATCAACTACCTGATGACCCTTGGCCGATCTACCTTTTAGATACAGTGAGGCTGTGTTTTTCAGCAGCCAGGCAAGTTGTAAATCTACAACACCAATGCGCCTTTCGAACCCCCTATAAATTTTCGCATGCACGGATGTCCAATGTTGACGGAATCATGACTCCGGTCGCCATCTTAACGGCGCATTCCTATACAATTGCCGTCATTCACAGTTTTGATTGCGGAGTAAACTAACATGACCATCCGTTATATTGTCGGGCTTTCGCTCGCCGCCGCGGTGTCGATGCCGCTCCTCGCCCAGGCTCAGGACTTTACACCCACCGCGGAGCGGATCCTGAGCGATCCGGCCTACCTCCCCCTTCAGGGTCAGTTTTTCGGCGAAACCGGATACGGATACGAGCGGACGAACGGCAACCTGTTCGACGCCACGGGAGCGCAAACGGCGACGACGCGCAACACGTTGAACACCATCCGGCAAGATTTCGCCTATGGCATCACCGACGCACTGTCGGTGAACGCCGGCATTGCGTATGGGTTTGAAGGTCAGGCAAGCGAGAACGGCGTATCGAGCGCCAATCGAAGTGGATTTGATGATCCGACTTTCGGCCTGACTTATCGACTGCTCGACCAACGCCATCGTCCGGTCAGCCTTGACATTTTCGGTGAATTTTCGCCTGACGCGTTCCAGGCCAGGAGCGCCACGAACAATCAGGACGGCACGGTCGCCCGCGGCGGCTCGGAAGCCGCCTTCGGGCTCGCGCTGGGACGCGAAACCCGCTTCTTCACCATTCGCGGCGCCTTCACCGACCGATATTTCGGCGACAGTTCGTTCCTGAACGCCACAACGGGCGGGTCGGCAGACACCTCGTCCTTCTGGGTCCCGACGCTGGGCGTGCAGACCCAGACACGATTCACCGATAGGTTGTCGGCCAATGTCGGGTTCGATTACAATTTTGAAGGAACCCGCAATAGCGTCAATACCATATCTGGAGTTGAGAACACCAACCATGTTGGTGACACCCAGAATGTCAATGTTTCGCTCAATTATCATTTCGTGCCGAATAGGCTGGTAGGATCCATCGGCTATCAGCACACGTTCTATGGTCACTCGAACGAAAGCTTTCCCGCCGATCCTGCCAAAAACACCCTGCTGACTCGTTCGAGCGATGGGGTGGGGGCCACGCTGCGGTATGTGTTCAAATAAGTGAGCCTCGCCGGGAATTCGATCACCGGAGTCTCGGCGGACTCGACCCTTGCGCCAGGGGCCGAACGGAGTCCCGCCACCATTGCCGCGCCGTCACTGGCCTTCAATTCACCTGCGACTTCGTCGGCGGCGCGGGCGGCAGCGGGGCGACCTGAACGCCGTCGGCTATCAGAGCCTTGACCTCGGACGCCGAAGCCTCCCCATAGATGCCCCGTTCTTCCGCGTCGCCCTGGTGGATTGATCGTGCTTCGGCGGCGAATCGATCCCCGACGTAGTCGAAATTGGCCTCCACGTGGCGGCGGACTTGGCCCATGGCCTCCATCATCATGGCGCGCCTGCCCCCGGGCCCTTCGCCAAGGCTTCGCGCCTTCGTGCCCGCCACGGCCGGGGCCATGATCTGCTTGCGTACCGCCTGAGAGTCGCAGACGGGGCAGGTCAGGAGACCCCTCGCGGCCTGATCGTCGAAATCGGCCGAGGCGCCGAACCATCCATCGAATGGGTGGCCGAACTCGCAGGCGAGGGCGTAACGGATCATGGGCCTGTAAACGCGCGGGCATTGGCCAGCGCCGGTATTGCCGAGCGCGCCTCATCCACCAGGGAGAGGTCCAGTTCCGCCGCCAAGACACAGGGCTCGTCGTGATCGGCCAGGGCGAGGATTTCTCCCCACGGCGCCACCACCATCGACCGCCCCCAGGTGGCCATGCCGCCCTCGTGGGTTCCACCCTGGGCCGCGGCGAGAACAAAGGCGCCGGTCTCGATGGCGCGGGCGCGCAACAGGACCTGCCAATGGGCCGCGCCAGTGGGCCGGGTGAACGCCGCCGGCACGGCGAGAGCCTGCGCTCCGGCCTTGGCCAGGGCGCGATAGAGGGCGGGAAAGCGAAGATCGTAGCAGATCGTCAGGCCGAGCTTGGCGCCCGCCGCTGGCGCGACCACGGCCCGGTCGCCCGGCTCGTAGGTGTCCGATTCCCGATAGCGCTCGCCGTTTGGCAGATCGACATCGAACATGTGCAGCTTGTCGTAGGTCGCCGCCACCTCGCCGGCCGGGTCGACGAGGATCGAGCGATTGGCCGGTCGTCCATCGTCGCGCCTCACAATGGCCGAGCCGATCAACAGCCACACGCCGAGTTCCGCGGCCAGGGCGCGGTAACCCACCACCGCTTCGTCTTCCTCGGCCGGCGCCAAGGCCTCGAACAACCGGGCGCGGTCGCGTTGGAGGATATTGCTTCCCTCGGGGGTGACGATCAGCGCCGCTCCCCCCGCCGCCGCCTGCCGCAGAAGCGGCTCCGCCTGGCGCAGGGCGGCGCCTTGCGAGGCGGGGGTGCGAAGTTGAACGAGGGCGACCTTCATCATCGATCGGCCAGCAGGTCGTCCAGTCTGCCCTCTCGTTCGAGTTCGATCAGCTCGTCACAACCGCCGACGTGAAAGTCGCCCACGAAGACCTGTGGAAAGGTGCTGGAGCCCGATCTGGCGACCATCTCGTCGCGCCGAGCTGGATCGAAGCCGGCTTCAATTTCGGTGAATTGCGCGCCCTTTTCCTTCAGCAGACCCAGCGCCCGGGCGCAAAATCCGCAGAAGGGGCGGGTATAGATGGTGACATGGGCCATGGTCGCTTCAGGGGTTCCAGTGAACGCGCAGGATCGAAAACCTATCCTTCACATAGCGCGGCTGGCCATCTCTTTCACGCGCGCGATGACGGCGACATCCACGCGCGCCGCGCCGGCGGTCTTCAGGGCGCGCGCACAGCCCTCAGCCGTGGCGCCGGTGGTCAACACATCGTCGATCAGAAGCAGCCGGCGCCCCTCGATCCGCCGGCGCGCGGACGCGGCGACGACGAACGCGGCGGCAACATTGCGTCGGCGGCCGGCGCCAGATTTCCCGCTCTGACTCGGCGTCGGCCGGACCCGCCGCAGGACATCCGGCAGATAGGCGAGGCCCGCCTGGCGCGCCAACGGGCGGGCGATTTCCGCCGCCTGATTGTAACGCCGCCGCAAAAGCCGCCAGCGATGCAGAGGCACCGGCGCGACGGCGTCCACATGCGGCAGGAGGTCGGCCGCCGCCCGGGCGAGCCAGCGCGCGAAGAGGCCGGAAAGATCGGTGCGGTCGGCGTGTTTCAGCTTCAGGATCAGGTCACGGGCGTGGTCATCGTAGAGACAGGCGGCGCGAGCGTGGTCGAAGGCCGGCCTTCGCCCCTGGCACGCCGCGCAGCGCGCGCCGGCGCCCATGTCATATTCGAACGGCGTCCCGCAGCCGTCGCAGAACGGCGCCTCGATGAAGGTAATGCGCGACCAGGAGTCCGCCGTCAGCCCCGCCGATTGGACGACGCCGCCATGGGCGCCCTCGTTCAGGCTTCTTGGCGGCAACAGCAGGTCGAGCGCGCGGTCGATCGCGCCGCGCAGAGCTGCACCCCCGGGCGGGGGCAGGGGCGACACCCGGGTTGTGGAAATTGGCCGCATTGTCTCGCCCTTCCCTCCCACTCGCCCGAGTTTTGCACGGGATGGCCCCATAGGGTAGCTCTCATCGGCTTTCCATGACCGATCCACCCCGCCTCTTTGACCGCGATCTGCATCGCCTGCGGCTGAACCGCGCGGCGCGCGGCTTCGCTGGGGCCGGCTTTCTCAAGCGGGCTGCGGCCGAGGACCTGGCGTCGCGGCTGGCGGCGGTCAATCGCTCGTTTGCCATCGCGGTGGATCTGGGCGCTCGGGACGGCGGCTTCGCGCGCGCCTCGGCAAGCGGCAAGGCGTCCGGCAAGGTGGACTTTCTGGCGCAGGCTGACCTTTCCGCCGCCATGCTGGCGGGCCGCCTCGGCGCGCGGTTCGTCGCTGACGAAGAGCGATTGCCACTGAAGGAAGCGAGCGTGGATCTTATCGTCTCCGCGCTCGCCCTGCACTGGGCCAATGACCTGGTGGGGACGCTCATCCAGATCCGCCGCGCCCTGAAGCCGGACGGCCTGTTCCTGGGCTCCCTGCTCGGCGGCGCGACTCTGACGGAGCTTCGCCAGGCGCTACTGGAAGCGGAGATCGACGTGACCGGCGGCGCGGGCCCCCGCGTCTCGCCCTTCGCCGACGCCGGCGATATGGGCGCCCTGCTGCAGAGGGCCGGCTTCGCCCTGCCCGTGGTCGATATCGATCGCCTGACGGTTCGCTACGACCATCCCCTGGCCCTGATGGCCGACCTGCGCGCCATGGGCGAGACGAGCGTCCTCGTCGAACGGCCGACGGCCCCGCTCACCCGCGCGATCCTGACCCGCGCCGGCGAGATCTACATCCAGCGCTTCGGTTCGGCGAGGCGCATCGGCGCGAGCTTCGAGATCGTCACCCTGACCGGCTGGGCGCCCCATCCCGACCAGCCCAAGCCGCTGAAGCCCGGCTCGGCCAAGATGAGATTGGCCGATGCGCTTGGCCAGGTCGAACGGCCGGCGGGGGATCAGGCGATGCCCTAAAGGAAATCCCGCAGCCACGCCACGAGTGGCGCGTCGGCCGGCGGCATCGGATAGTCGGCCAGTCTTTCCGGCTTGACCCAGGCCAGGGCGGCATGTTCGCGCGCGGTGACAAATCCCTCCCATCGCCGGCACAGGAAGAGCGGCATCAGCAGATGAAACGCCGGATAAGCGTGGCTGGCGAACACGAACGGCGCCAGGCAGGCGTGGGTGATCTTGACGCCCAGTTCCTCGTCCAGTTCGCGGATCAGGCAGGCTTCCGGCGTCTCGCCGGCCTCCACCTTGCCGCCAGGAAATTCCCACAGGCCGGCCAGCTGCTTGCCTGTCGGCCGCTGGCCGATCAGCACACGCCCGTCGATATCGATCAGGGCGCAGGCGGCGACGATGAGAGTTTTGACCATGGAATTCCAGCGCGGCGCTTCGAAAGGGGGTGTGGCGAATACAGCGCGCCGATGGACAAGAAAAGTCAGGGGCCGCTTGACATTGTGCGCCGCAACAGCAATCTGCGCGTCACGCTCCGCTTGAATGCGGCGTTATCGGCGCTCCAGCCGCGTGAGGAACAC
>JALYTR010000388.1 GCA_030854165.1 Pseudomonadota bacterium
GTCCCCCTCCCCCGCTGCGCGGAGGAGGATTGGAGATCCATGATCCTCCCCCATTCTTCATGGGGGAGGGGGACCCCGAAGGGGTGGAGGGGGCGACCACGCAACGATTGCCTCGATGGCCGACCAGCATCTTATCTCCGTTGGCCACCCCCGGGGAAACCCTGCCTAGCCCCCCAGCAGCCTCGCCGCCACCGGCGCGAAATAGGTGATGACGCCGGCGCATCCGGCGCGTTTGAAGGCGCCGAGGCTCTCGAGGATCGCCCGCTCCTCGTCGATCCAGCCGTTCGCGCCGGCGGCCTTGATCATGGCGTATTCGCCGCTGACCTGGAAGGCGAAGGTCGGCATGGCGAAGGCTTCGACCACCCGGCGCACGATGTCGAGATAGGGGAGGCCCGGCTTGATCATGACCATGTCGGCGCCCTCGGCGATGTCCAGGGCGACCTCGCGCAGGGCCTCGTCGGAATTGGCCGGGTCCATCTGGTAGGTTTTCTTGTCGGGCGGATTGGCGATCCCACCACCGCCCAGGGTTCCCGAGCCTATGGCGTCACGGTAGGGGCCGTAGAAGGCCGAGGCGTATTTGGCCGCGTAGGCCATGATCAGGGTGTCGCACAGACCCTCGGCCTCCAGGGCGGCGCGCAGGGCGCCGACGCGGCCGTCCATCATGTCGGAGGGGGCGAGGATGTCGCAGCCGGCGGCGGCCTGCATCACGCCTTGCTCCACCAGCCGCTCGATCGTGGCGTCGTTGTGGACGCGGCCCGCTTCGATCACCCCGTCGTGGCCGTGGTCGGTGAAAGGATCGAGGGCAACATCGCACATCACCCCCACCTCCGGAGCGGCGTCCTTCATCGCCTTGACGGCGCGCGCGATCAGGCCGTCCGGATCGGCCGCCGCGCCGCCCGCCGCGTCCTTTCTGGTCGCGTCGATGTGGGGAAAGACGGCGATGGCGGGGATGCCCAGGGCCTGGGCCTGCCTCGCGGCGGCGGCGGCCTCGGCGATCGACAGTCGCGCCGCCCCCGGCATGGAGGCCACTTCAACCCGACCTTCGCCCTCGTGGACCACCAGGCCCCAGATCAGATCGGCCGGCGTCAGCACGCTCTCGCGCACCAGGCGCCGCGTCCAGTCGGCCTGCCGCAGGCGCCGCAGGCGCAGGGCGGGGTAGGGGGCGAGAGGCGCGGGACTCATGGCGGTTATCCGTGGAGGCGGGCGATCGCGCCCGGCGTCGCTGATTTTAGATAGATTCAACCACAAAGACACGTCGGACACGAAGTCAGGCACAAAGTGGAAAGTCAGCGCTTCGCGCGAAGCGCATTCCATCATCTTCGTGTCGCCCTTCGTGCTCTTAGTGGCCTTCGTGGTTGAAAAATTCACTTCATCCGATTGCCTGACAAGGGTCGCGTTGGGGCGCTGACTTCCGCGAACAGCTACGCTATGGCTGGGCAAAACAACGATCGGGAGTCCAATTCCATGAAACGCAGAAATCTCGGCGCGCTTATGGCGGCCCTAGTGATCACTGGCGGAAGCTTGGCGGCGTGGCAGGCGGGAGCGGTCGATACGGCGGCGACGCCGAGCATCGCGGCGGCCATCGCCGATCCCGGCCGCCCGCAAGCCGACCGGGATCTCGACGCGGCGCGCAAGCCGGCCGAGACCCTGGCCTTCGTCGGTCTCAAGCCGGGTGAGAGGGTGGTCGATGTGTTCGCCGGCCCCTATTTCGACCGCCTGTTCGCCGATGTCGTCGGGCCGGGCGGCAAGGTCTATATGTTCATCCCCGCCGAGGTGGTGAAGATGAAAGAGGCGCCGGCCCTGGCCAACGGCTCGACACCGTTCCCCGATCACCCCAACGTCGTCGCCCTGACCGCGCCGATCAACGCCTTTTCGGTTCCGGAAGCGGTGGACCTGGTGTGGATCCGCCAGAATTACCACGACCTGCACGACAAGTTCATGGGTCCGGCCGATGTTCCGGCGTTCAATGCGGCGGTGTTCAAGGCCCTCAAGCCGGGCGGGCAATACATCGTGGTGGATCATTCGGCGCCCGACGGCTCGGGGCTGACCGACACCGACACCACCCACCGGATCGACGCGGCGCAGGTGAAAAAGGAAGTGACCGCGGCCGGCTTCGTCTTCGAAGGCGAGAGCAACATCCTGCGCAACCCGGCGGATCCGCGCACCGCCCTGGTGTTCGACAAGGCGATTCGCGGCCATACAGACCAGTTCATCTATAAGTTCCGCAAGCCGGCCTAACTTCATGACGAAGATTGCGTTTATCGGCCTTGGCCATATGGGCGCCGGCATGGCGGCCAACCTGGCCAAGGCCGGGCGGGAGGTGCTCGCGTTCGACATCGCGCCGGCGGCGATGGATAGCGCGGTGGCGGCGGGATGCCGGGGCGCCGCGTCGGCCGCCGAAGCCGTGAGGGCGGCGGACATCGTGGTCACCATGCTGCCGGCCGGCGTCCATGTGCGCGCGGTGTGGTCGGACGAGATCATTCCCCATGCGAAATCCGGCGCCCTGGCGATCGATTGTTCGACCATCGACGTGGAAAGCGCCCGCTTCGTGGCCCAGGCGGGCGAGGCGGCGGGACTGCGATGCGCCGACGCGCCGGTCTCGGGCGGGATCATGGCGGCCGACGCCGGATCCCTGGCCTTCATGGTGGGCTGCGCCGACGAGACCTTCGCGGACGTTCAGGCGGCCCTCGATCCCATGGCGCGGGTGGTGATCCACGCCGGCGGCGCGGGCGCAGGCCAGGCGGCCAAGATCTGCAACAACATGCTGCTCGGCGTCTCCATGCTGGGCGTGTGCGAGGCCTTCGCCCTGGCCGAGAAGCTGGGCCTCGATCCCCTTCGCTTCTTCGACATCGCCGGCCAGTCGTCGGGCCAATGCTGGTCGCTGACCAGTTATTGCCCGTGGCCCGGACCGGTTGCGTCCGCCCCGTCGAACCGCGGCTACGAAGGCGGCTTCCTCGCCGCCCTGATGCTCAAGGACCTGAAGCT
>JALYTR010000047.1 GCA_030854165.1 Pseudomonadota bacterium
CCCCTGCGCCTGGACGCCAACGGTCCCGCCGCCGGCGAGGCCTTCCTCGCCTTCGGGCCGGCGCCCGAAGGCGCCGCGGTATTCAACCTGAGCCCAGATGGAGATCTCGCCGAAGCCGCCGCCAATCTCTTCGCCTACCTGCGCGCCGCCGACGCCCTCTTCCCCACGGCTATCGCCGTCGCCCCAATTCCATCGACCGGTCTGGGCGAAGCCATCAACGACCGCTTAGTGCGCGCCGCCGGGTTTGTGGGCTAGTGGATCAGCGCGCGCCCGCGCCCCTGGCCAACGTCCAGAGCGTTCGCGCCAGGATCTGGAGGTCGAGGGCGAACGAGAAATTCTTTAGGTAGTAAAGATCAAATCCCAGCTTGACCTGGGTCTGGGCGAGGTCGGCGGCATAGCCGGCCCGCACCTGAGCCCAACCGGTCACGCCGGGGCGCACCATGTGGCGATAGGCGAAGGCGGGAACCTGGCGGCTGTATTCCTTGGCCAGCCCTGGCTGTTCGGGGCGCGGACCGATCAGGCTCATGTCGCCGCTGAGCACATTCCACAGTTGCGGCAGTTCATCGATATGAAACCGACGCAGCCACCGGCCGACAGGGGTGATCCGGGCGTCGTCCTGGGCTGTGACCGCGCCGGCTTGCGGAGGCGCCTCAATGCGCATGGTGCGCAGCTTGAACATCGGAAAAATCCGTCCGCCAAGACCCACCCTCGGTTGGACAAACAGAACCGGCCCGCCCGTGTTCAGCCAGATGGCCCCGATCGCCACGCCGATCGCGGGCAGGGTGGCGGGCAGGGTGACGACGACCATGACCACATCGAAGAGGCGTTTCCGCAACCCGTAACCGATCAACCCCGCCTCGGGGAGGTGATCGAGGTGGAAGTGTTCTATGGCCACCAGGCCGCGGGCCTCCTCCAGATACTCGGCCACGTGCCGCACGCGCTTGCCCGCCACCATGGCCCGCGACAGGGCCCGAGTCCATTTGGCCGGGATCTGGGTCCCAAAGGTGATCAGCAACAGGTCATAGCCGCCGATCGCCGCCCTCGGATGCTCAATGCACTCGCACTGCAGGCGGGGATGAGCGATGTCGTCGCGCCAAGGCCCGACGAAACCAACGCGAAGGCGCCCCGATCGATGTTGGACCGACATCACCAGCGCGCCCAGGATGGCCGAACAGGGCGCCCCGACCAGAAGCATGGGGATCGAATAGTAGTGTCGCGAGATCAGGGTCCCGAAGGCTACGGCGCCATGCGCGACGAGGGTCCAGGTGAAAACGTCGGCCAGTTTGCGGTCAAACCGGCCGGTCAGATGAAGGGCCATCAGCATCACGAAGGCGTTGGCCATGCAGTTCAAGGCCACGTGCTGCAGCACCGTGCCTTTCATCATGCGATCGTAGTCGCCATGAAAGGCCACCAGCCCGTATAGCCAGGGCATGATCGTCAAGGCGACGATGAGAGAGGCTATGGTCCAGGCGAGGCTCTCGCTTCTTCGTGCGCGTGGCATCCCAGGCCCCCCCGTTAAGCTCACCCTGCGATCTTCTCGTCAGGCGCGCCGATCCAGCGTCTTGGCGGGACGCAAGTCAAGGTCGTCGCCGGCGCGAACAGAAAATCGCTCCGATTGGACGCGTAAACTTTTGGGATTGCGGAACCGTCGCGATATTGCGGCGGAGTCGGGGCGCATGGTGCGTTATAGTCTGTGTGGGAAGGCCGCGCGGCGGCGCGTGCGGGAAGCAAGGTTCGGAGCCACGATGAGCGAGACGACGCCGGCGCCCCGCGCCCATCATTCGCGGCCGCGTCGAAGGGCGCTCGTGGGCGCCGTCCTGGTCGTCCTCGCGGCCTTGGTTCTGGCGTTGATCCTTTCGCGCTGCGCTCACGGAGGCGCGGCCAAAAAAGGAGGCGCGGGCGGCCCTGGCGGAGGCCCGGGCGGACGGCCGGCGATTACGGTGGGAACGGCCAAGGCGGTGACGGGCGCCATTCCGATCGAGGTCAGCGCTCTGGGGACGGTGACGCCGCTTGCCACCATCAGCGTCAACGCCCGGGTGGCCGGCATGCTTTTGACGGTCAATTTCCGCGAAGGTCAGCTCGTCCGCAAAGGCCAGCTTCTGGCCCAGATAGACCCTCGCCCGTTCCAGGTCGCGGTTCAGCAGGCTCAGGGCCAGCTTCTGCGCGACCAGGCCCTGCTGGCCGACGCCAAGCTTGATCTGGTCCGCTATCGGACCCTGAAAGCCCAGGACTCGATCGCTGGCCAGCAGGTCGACACCCAGGCGGCATTGGTGAAACAGGACGAGGCGACGGTAAGCTCCGATCACGCCGCCGTGGCCAACGCCCAACTTAGTCTATCCTTTACCCACATCACCGCGCCGGTTTCGGGGCGCGTGGGTCTTCGCCAGATTGATCCAGGCAACCAGATCACCGCCAACGCCGCCACCCCGATCGCGGTGGTCGCGCAGATCGATCCGATCAGCGTCATATTTTCATTGCCCGAGGCGGACATAGGCTCGGTGACGCGCAATGCCGGCCCCAAAGGCGGCGGCCTTCCGGTGACTGCTCTTGATCGCGCTGGTGGGACGGTCTTGGCGCGGGGCATCCTCGACACCCTCGACAATGTCATCGACACCACCACCGGCACGGTGAAGGCCAAGGCGCGGTTCGCCAACGGCGCAGGCGCGTTGTTCCCCAACCAGTTCGTGAATGCGACGATGCTGGTCGATACGCTGCAAAACCAGGTGATCGTGCCCACCACCGCGACGCGGCACGGCCCCCAGGGCGACTTTGTCTGGGTGCTGCAACCCGATCGGACCGTGAAGGCCGCGCCGGTGAAGGTCGGGCCTGGAACAGCCGAGACGGTGTCGATCGCCTCGGGCCTGAACGCCGGCCAGACCGTCATCACCGAAGGCGGCGACCGCCTCCGCGAAGGCGCCAAGGTAACGCTGCCCGGACAGAGACCGGCCGCTGGCTTTGGCGGCCGCGGTCACCATCACGGCGGCGGGGCGCCGGCCGCGGGATGACGGCGCGGGCGGCAGCGACGGCCGGGGAGCACGGCCCCCCGTGAACCCATCACGCCCGTTCATCATGCGACCGGTGGCGACATCGCTGCTCATGGCGGCGATCCTGCTGGCCGGTATCGTGGCGTTCCGTTTCCTCTCTCTTTCGGCTCTGCCCGAGGTCGACTACCCGACCATCCAGGTCCAGACTTTTTTCCCCGGCGCCAGTCCCGAGGTGATGGCGACAACGGTGACCGCGCCGCTGGAAGTGCAATTCGGCCAGATGTCCGAGTTGAACCGGATGTCCTCGATCAGCTCGGGGGGATCGTCGGTGATCACCCTTCAATTCAATCTCCGCCTTGGCCTGGACGTCGCCGAGCAGGAGGTGCAGGCGGCGATCAACGCGGCCGGGAGCCTTTTGCCGAGCGACCTTCCGGCCCCGCCCATCTACGCCAAGGTGAACCCCGCCGACGCGCCCGTGCTCACCCTGGCCCTGACCTCCGATACCTTGCCGCTCACGCAAGTGGAGAGTCTCGCCGACCAGCAACTCGCTCAGAAGATTTCCCAGCTAGCCGGCGTCGGCCTGGTCTCGATCAGCGGCGGTCAGCGGCCGGCGGTGCGCATTGAAGCCAACACGCGCCAGCTCGCTTCCTACGGCCTGACCCTGGCCAATCTGAGCACCGCCATCGGCGCGGCCAACGCCAATGGCGCCAAGGGCACCTTCGATGGACCGACCCGCGCCTATTCCATTGACGCCAACGATCAGCTCCTGACCCCGGAGGATTACGCCCGGCAGATCATCGCCTATCGGGCCGGCGCGCCGGTGCGGCTGCGCGATGTGGCCAACGTGGTGCAAGGTGCGGAGAACTCGCGCCTGGGCGCACTCTACGACACCAGCCCCGGAATTCTCCTCAACGTCCAGCGGCAGCCCGGCGCCAACGTCATCAGCACCGTGGACCAGATCAAGAAGGCCCTGCCTGAGCTGACGGGTGGTCTTCCGCCTTCGGTCAAGGTTCGTGTGGTGACCGATCGCACGACCGGCATCCGCGCCTCGGTCCAGGATGTGGAATTCGAACTGGTGCTCAGCGTCGCCCTCGTGGTGGCGGTGATCTTTCTGTTCCTCCGCAGCCTGCCGGCCACCTTCATCGCCTCGGTCGCCGTGCCGCTCTCCTTGGTGGGGACGTTCGGCGCGATGTATCTGCTGCACTTCTCGCTGAACAATCTCACCCTCATGGCCCTCACCATCGCCACCGGCTTCGTGGTCGATGACGCCATCGTCATGATCGAGAATATCTCTCGCTACATCGAGGCGGGCGAGGCGCCGATGGCCGCCGCGCTCAAGGGCGCGCGGCAGATCGGCTTCACCATCATATCGCTCACCGTCTCTCTGATCGCGGTCCTCATTCCGCTGCTCTTCATGGGCGATGTGGTCGGTCGCCTGTTCCGCGAGTTCGCCATCACCCTGACGGTGACGATCGTGATTTCAGCGGTGGTCTCTCTGACCCTCGTTCCCACCCTGTCGGCCCGCTGGCTTCGCGATCCGAGCACGGTTCGCGAGAGCGCCTTCGCGCGCCGGTCCAAAAAGGTCGTCGATGACGTGATCGCCCGCTACGACCAGGCCCTCATCTGGGTTCTCGATCGGCAAGCGGCGACGCTGACCGTCGCGGTGGCGACGCTGGCGGTCACCGTCTTTCTCTACATCGTCATTCCCAAGGGCCTGTTTCCGACCCAGGACACGGGAATCATTCAGGGTGTCGTCGAAGCCGGACAGTCGGTTTCGTATGACGCCATGGCCAAGATCCAACAGAACGTGGCGGCGCAACTCCTGAAAGATCCCGACGTGGATAGCCTCACCGGCTTCATTGGCGTGGACGGTACCAACACCACCCTCAACAGCGGCCGCCTGCTGATCAACCTCAAGCCTTTTGGCCATCGGAGCGGGCCGCTCGCGGCGACCCTGGACCGACTGAGGTCGCGGGCCCAGAATGTCGCCGGCGTGTCGCTCTACCTGCAGTCTGTGCAGGATCTGACCATCGACGCCTCATCGGGGCGCACTCAATACCAGTTCGCCCTCCAGGGATCGGACACCGCGACGGTGGGGATCTGGGCGGCCAAGCTGGTGGATCGGCTCGGCGGCGACGCCAAGCTGCGCAATGTCGCGTCGGATCTGCAGAATCAGGGGCTGTCGGCGTTCGTGAACATCGATCGCGACACCGCCGCGCGCCTGGGCGTCACGCCCGCTACGGTGGACGACACGCTCTACTACGCCTTCGGCCAGCGGATCATCTCGACCATCTTCACCCAGTCGAGCCAGGAGCGGGTGATCATTCAGGCCGATCCCAAGCTTCTGGAGACTCCCGAGGGATTGCAATCGCTCTATGTGCCCACGGCGGGTGGGTCATCGACGCCGCTTTCGGCACTATCGACCATCGAGCAACGCACTTCGCCGCTGCAGGTCAATCACGTCGGCCAGTTTCCGGCCGCCAACATCGCCTTCGACACCGCGCCGGGCGTGTCCCTGGGCTCGGCGGTTGCCTCGATCAAGGCAGCTGAAAAGGCCATCGGCGTGCCGACGACCATCACCACTGCTTTCCTGGGCGCCGCTAACGCCTTTCAGTCCTCCCTGGGCAATGAACTCTGGCTGATCCTGGCGGCGATCGTTACCGTCTACATCGTGCTGGGCGTCCTCTACGAAAGCTACATCCACCCCATCACCATTCTTTCGACCCTGCCCTCGGCCGGCGCCGGCGCGCTCTTCGCCCTGCTGATCGCCGGCCAGGATCTCGGCGTGATCGGGATCATCGGCATCGTGCTCCTGATCGGCATCGTCAAGAAGAACGCGATCATGATGATCGACTTCGCCCTCGACGCCGAACGTGTGGAGGGCAAGAGCCCCCGAGAGGCGATCCACCAGGCCGCCCTCCTGCGCTTTCGGCCGATCATCATGACCACCCTGGCCGCCTTGTTCGCCGCCCTTCCGCTGATGCTCGGCTGGGGGGTCGGCTCGGAGCTGCGTCATCCCCTGGGAATCAGCATCGTCGGCGGCCTGATCGTCAGCCAGGCCCTGACTCTTTTCACCACCCCGGTGATCTATCTGCAATTCGATCGCCTGGCGCGCCGGCTGGGCGGGCGGGGCAATCTCAGAAGGGGTGAAACCGATCCTGGTCTCTCCGAAGCCGCCCCCGATACGGGTCCAGCCCGGCCGTGAACTTCTCCGCACTCTTCATCCGCCGTCCGATCGCCACGGTGCTGCTCACCGTCGGCATCGCCCTGGCCGGCGGCGCGGCCTTCTTCCGCCTTCCGGTTTCGCCGCTGCCGCAGGTCGATTTCCCGACCATTTCGGTACGCGCCGCCCTGCCCGGGGCCAGCCCGGAGACCATGGCCACCAGCGTCGCCACCCCTCTGGAAAAACACCTGGGGATCATCTCCGACGTCAGCGAAATGACTTCGAGCAGCCGGGTGGGCCAGACCAACATCACCCTGCAGTTCGGCCTGAACCGCAACATCGACGGCGCGGCGCGCGACGTGCAGGCGGCGATCAACGCCGCCCGGGTAGATCTGCCGGTCACCCTGCGCACCAATCCGACCTACCGCAAGCAGAACCCGGCCGACGCGCCGATCGTCATCCTGGCCCTCACCTCGGCGACCCGCACACCCGGCCAGATCTACGATGTGGCGGCCACCGTCATCCAGCAGCAGCTCCTCCAGGTCAGGGGGGTGGGCGACGTCAACATCGGCGGCGGCTCGCTGCCGGCTGTCCGCGTGGAGCTCAATCCCCTCGCTCTGGGCAAATACGGCATCGGCCTGGAGGATGTGCGCGCCGCCCTGGCCTCGGCCAACGCCAACCGCCCCAAGGGGGTGGTGGAAGACGGCAATCTGCGCTTCCAGATTTACACCAACGATTCAGGAACCACCGCCGCCGACTATGCGCCCCTGGTGATCGCCGCCCGCAATGGCGCGACGGTGCGCCTCAGAGACATTGCCCAGGTCGTCGATGGGGTCGAGGACGTGCACAACCTGGGCCTTGTCAACGGCAAGCCGGCCATTGTCGTGGTGGTCAGCCGCCAGCCCGGCGCCAACATCATCGGCACGGTCGATCGGGTGAAGGCATTGATTCCGGCCCTCAAGGCGGCCCTTCCGGCCGACATCGACATGCAGGTGGCGATCGACCGCACCATCACCATCCGCGCTTCCCTCGCCGAGGTGGATCAGACCGTCCTCATCGCTGTGCTGCTGGTCATCGGCGTGGTGGCTTTTTTCCTCCATAACGGCCGCGCCGTGCTGATCCCCAGCGTCGCGGTGACGGTCTCGCTCCTGGGGGCCGTCGCGGTGATGTTCCTGCTCGGCTTTTCCCTTGACAATCTTTCCCTGATGGCCCTCACCGTGGCGATCGGCTTCGTGGTCGATGACGCCATCGTCGTCCTGGAAAACGTCACCCGCCATGTCGAGGCCGGCAGGGGCCGGCTTCAGGCGGCGCTGCTGGGCGCCAGGGAGGTCGGCTTCACGGTCTTCTCCATCAGTGTGTCGCTGGTGGCGGTGTTCATCCCCATCCTTCTCATGGGCGGCATTGTCGGGCGGCTGTTTCGCGAGTTCGCGATCACCCTGTCGGCGGCGATCCTGGTTTCCCTGCTGATCTCGCTGACCACCACACCGATGATGTGCGCCTTTCTGGTCGATCCTCCCAGGCCGCCGGAGAAGCGAGGCCGCCTGGCGCGTCTTTCGGAAGGGACCTTTTCGGCCATGACCCGCGTCTATGCCAAGGGGCTGGACTGGGTGCTGGAGGCCGGCCCGCTCATGCTGGTGGTGCTCGCGGCCACCATCGTGCTCAGCGCGTATCTGTTCACGGTCGTCCCGAAGGGCTTTTTCCCCCAGCAGGACACCGGCCAGATGGTGGGGGGCCTGCAGTCGGATCAATCGAGTTCCTTCCAGATCAGCCAGCGGCGCCTGCGCCGCTTCGTGAACATCATCCACCGCGATCCGGCCGTGGAGACGGTGGTCGCCTTCGCCGGCGGCCGCTCGGCCGGCGGGTTCCTGGTGACATCGCTTAAGCCGAAAAATGAGCGCAACGGCGGCGCTCAGGACGTGATCGCCCGGCTGCGGCCAAAGCTCGCCCGCGTCACCGGCGCCAACCTCTTTCTCAATCCGGTGCAGGATGTGCGCGTCGGCGGCCGCCAGAGCAACGCCACCTATCAGTTCACCCTCAAGGCCGACGGCCTCGCCGACCTTAGGCTATGGGCGACGCGATTGTCCGAGGCCATGAAGCAGCAGCCCGCTCTGACGGACGTCAACACCGACCAGGAGGACCATGGTCTGGAAACCTTCGTCACCATCGATCAGGACAAGGCCGCCAGGCTGGGCCTGACCAATCGCGCCGTGGACAATGTCCTCTACGACGCCTTCGGCCAGCGCCAGGTTTCGACCATCTACAAGGACGAAAACCAGTATCATGTGATCATGGAGGTGGCGCCCCAGTTCGCCCAGGATCCCACCGCCCTTAAGGATGTCTACGTGAGCAACGGTCAGGCTGTCGCGGGTGCGAGCGGCCGGACCGCGCAAGGCGGCGGAGCAAGCACGACCAACGCCGTCGCCGCCACCGCGGCGGGGGCGAACGGCCAGCCGAGCGCCGGCCTCAACTCAACCCCGCTGGGCGCTGCAAATCCGACGGCGGCGCCCGTCGTCGCCGGGCAGCCGGGCCAATCCAGCGCCAGCGTCGGCACGTCTCTGGCGGTCGGCGCGAACGCCGTCTCCGGTCCGGCCGCCCCACCCTCGCGCGGCGCCTCCCAGGGCGTGGCCGTGAGCGGCGCCGCCGAGACCGTCGTTCCGCTCTCGGCCTTCGCCACCTGGGCCGACGCGGCGACGCCCACGGCGGTGAACCATCAGGACACCCAGCCGGCCACGACCATCTCGTTCAACCTGGCGCCGGGAAAATCCCTCAGCGACGCAACGAAAGCCATCGCCCAGGCCGAGGCCGGCATCGGCATGCCCGCGACGATCCACGGCGGCTTTCAGGGCACCGCCCTGGTCTATCAGCAGTCCCTGGCCAACGAACCCGTGCTCATCGCGGCGGCCCTGGTCGCCATCTACCTGGTGCTGGGCATCCTCTATGAGAGCTATATTCACCCTTTGACGGTGCTCTCCACCCTGCCCTCGGCCGGGATCGGCGCGGTGATCGCCCTGATCATCTTTCACATCGAGTTCTCGATCATTGCCCTGATCGGGGTCATCCTGCTCATCGGCATCGTCAAGAAGAACGCCATATTGATGATCGACTTCGCCCTGGCGGCCGAGCGCGAACATGGCCTCACCCCCCACGACGCCATCCGCCAGGCGGCCCTGACGCGCTTTCGCCCCATCATGATGACCACCTTTGCCGCCATGCTGGGCGCACTGCCCCTGGCCATCGGCTGGGGCGAGGGGGCCGAGCTTCGCCGGCCTCTGGGCGTGACCATCATCGGCGGCCTGATGGTGAGTCAGGTGATCACCCTGCTGACCACACCGGTGGTCTATCTTTACCTCGACCGCTTCCGCCGCCGACGGCGGCGGGATGAACCGATTCGGCACGGGCCGGCGCCATCGCCGGTTCCGGCCGCCTGAAGAGCACGAGCATGGTCCCTATCCGCGCCCACGGCCGACATCAACTTCCCAGCCTTACGCTGCTCCTGACCTGCGCGGCGCTGTGCGGCTGCCTGGTGGGTCCCAACTACCGTCGCCCCAGCGCGCCCACGCCGGTCGCCTACAAGGAGTCGAACGGCTGGGCGCCGGCCAATCCCTCCGACGCCGCCGACCGGCGCGACTGGTGGACGGTGTTCGGCGATCCGACCCTGAACGATCTGGAGACGCGGGTGGCGGCGTCCAACCAGACCCTGGTCGGCGCCGAGGCCGCCTATCGGCAGGCCCGCGCCCTGGTCGCCCAGCAGCGCGCGGCGCTCTTTCCCGTTGTCGCCCTCAGCGCCGGCGCGAGCGTATCGGGGAGGAACGGCGCCGGAACGGTGCAATCCTACAACCTGGGCCTTGGCGCCACCTGGGAGCCGGATCTGTGGGGGGCCATTCGCCGCACTATCGAGAACGCTGGCGCGAGCGCCGAGGCCAGCGCCGCGAACCTGGCCAATGCCCGCCTCTCCGCCCAGATGGAGCTGGCCGCCGACTATATTTCGCTTCGTCAGTTCGATGAGGAAAAGCGCCTGCTCGACGCCACCGCGGCCGCCTACGCCCGCTCGCTCGCCATCGCCCAGAACCGCTACAAGGTCGGGGTGGCGGCCAAGAGCGATGTGCTGTCGGCGCAAAGCCAGCTCCAGACCACCCAGGCC
>JALYTR010000389.1 GCA_030854165.1 Pseudomonadota bacterium
GTTCGATCCTGTGCGGCGGCGCCATTCGGATTTTTGTGCGACGCTGGCAATGTCGGGGGACCGGCACTCCAGAAGGCTTGACCGCCGAACTGTTCGTCGCCCTTAGGCTCTATCGAGCGGCGGCGCGTTCGCCCTTGCCGATCAGCAGGCCGGCGCTGGCCGCCGCGCCCAGGGAGGTGACCGCGCCGACCAGGGCGGCGACATGAAACTGCGTGATCAGCGCCGCGCCCCTGGCGGCCAGCACGGCGCCGAGGAGGGCCGTGGCGACGAGCCCGCCGGTGCGCGCCACGGCGCTGTTGAGCCCCGACGCCGACCCGGTGTGACGCGCATCCACGGAAGCGAGGACCGCCGTCGTCAGGGGCGCCACCGCGCCGGCCATGCCGATGGCGATGACGATCACGGCGGGAAACACGCTCGTCCAGTAGCTGGCGCCCGGGCCGATGCGCAGAATGAGGAGGAATCCTCCAGCGACCACCAACGGCCCGACGGTCAGGGGCGTTCTGGGACCGAGGCGCCCGGCCAGAGCGCCCATCAGGGGCGAGGCCGCGGCGATCACCATGGGAAAAGGCAGCAGGGCCGCGCCCGCCGCCGTCGCCGAATAGCCAGCCGACTGGATGAGCACGTAAGGGATCAGCACCAACAGGCCGCCCAGGGCCCCGTAGAGCAGAAGGGTGAGGAGGGTGAGGCCAACGAAGCTCGCCGAAGCGAACAGGGCCAGGGGCATCATGGCGCCCTCTCCCCGATGCCTTTCGACCGCGACGAAGGCGAGCAGAAAAAGCCCTCCCGCCGCCGCCGCGATCAGGGCGGGCGCCGTCCATCCAGCCGGACCCGACCCGATGGTCAGCCCCCAGGCCAGGGCGCCCAGCCCGACGGTGGCAAGGACGGCGCCCCAGAGATCCAACGCGGAAGGATGGCCGTCGCGCGTTTCACCCACGAAGCGCCAGGCCAGGAAGGCCGCGCCGGCGGCGAGGGGCAGATTGATCAGAAAGACGGCGCGCCAGCCGACGGTGTCGATCAGATAGCCGCCCAGCAGCGGGCCAAGCGCGCCGCCGACCGCCCCGCTCGCCGCCCAGATCCCGATCGCCCGCCCCCTCGCCTCGCCGGAGAAGGCGCCGCCCAGGATGGCCAGGCTGCTGGGCATCAGCATCGCCGCCCCGACCCCTTGTAGCGCGCGGCCGACGAGAAGGAGACGCAGGCTGGGGGCCAGGGCGCACAGGGCCGAGGCGGCGGCGAACAGGCCGACGCCGATCACCAGCAGCCGTCCCCGGCCGAAGCGATCCCCGGCCGCGCCCCCCAGCAGCAACAGCGCGCTGAGCGGCAGGAGATAGGCGTTGATGACCCACTGCAGATCGGCGGCGCCCGCCCGCAGGTTCTGGCCGATGGCGGGCAGGCCGACATTGACCACCGATCCATCGATAAAGGCGAGGCTGGAGGCCAGGATGGTGGCGGCAAGCACAAGGCGGGGGTGTTCGGTTACAACCCGTGCCTTTGACGCCCGCGCCGCCGCCGCATCGCAGCTCGGGTGAAAAATGGCGCTCATCGATTGTGATCTCCAGCCGCGCCCTAAGCGTCAGCATCCAGCTATACCGCCCACGAGACGCATGGGCAGCGCCAGCCGAAGCGAATCGGGCAGTCGGACGAAGCCGTGCGCGGCGTAGAATCCGGCGGCGCGCTCACCCAGCGCATCGACCACGACCATCGACGATCCGACCGTCTCGGCGCTCTCGAAAGCGCGACGCAGCGCGTCCGCCAGGAGGATCGCGCCCAACCCCTGGCCTTGCCGACCCGTCGAGACAGCCAGGCGGCCGATCAAGGTGGCGCTCACCAGCGGATAGCGCGGGATATGCTTGCGGGCGGCAATCTGAACCGCGCCCTGGGCGATCGCCGTCGCGCAGAGCGTGTAGTAGCCGACGATACGCCCCGGATCGTCCCGCTCGTCCAGCACGAACACGGCGTTGGCTTTGCGCCGGACATCCTGGCTCGCCTGTGTCTTCAGATAGCGGTCGAGGCTCTCAACCCCGCAGGTGAAGCCGCCCCGATCGTGCCGGTCATGGAGCAACGCGATTTGAAGATCGTCGGATGGCCGCGCCACCATTCACGGCGCGATCCGGCGCTCATGCTCCGCGAACGCCCGCGCCAGTCGCTCGCTCGGCGCCGGCGGATTGACCAGGGTATCGAAGAACACGGCTCGATCGCGCTCCGACAAGACGAGCGTATCGTGTTGCGCGATTGTCCGATGGGCGGCGTCGGTGAGCGCCGCCATACAGAAATCCGTCACCCTGCGCCGTTCGAGATGAGCGGCCCGCTCGATCAGCGTCTTGGTCGGCTCGTCGATGCGAAACCCGAGCCGCTCCGCCCGAAGCCGTCGATCTGGTCTTGCCGCCACGGTCATGATCGCCTCCGGCGGTTCATGTACGTCAATCGGACTAACGTTTCAAGTGAACCAATCCTCACACTTGAAGACTCGATCCCTACGTCGCCGGCGCGGGCGCGGCCAGCTCGGCGATCAGGCGCAGAATCTCCGCCGCCTGTTCCTTTCGGCAGATCAGCAGATCCGGCAGATAGGGATTCTCCAGGTTGTAGATCAGCGGCGAGCCGTCGATGCGGGAGGCGTGCAGGCCGGCGGCCAGAGCCACGGCGACGGGGGCGCAGGAATCCCATTCGTATTGGCCGCCGGAGTGGAGATAGATGTCGGCCTCGCCCTGGACCACCGCCATAGCCTTGGCGCCGGCCGAGCCCATGGGCAGAAGTTCGGCGCCGAGCTTCTCGGCCACCGCGACCGCCTCGGCGGCCGGGCGGGTGCGGCTGACCACCATGCGCAGGGGGCCGGCGCCCGCTGGCGCGATGTCCGTGGGACGCTCGGTGCACAGGGTCGCCGGCACGCCCGGCAGGGCGACCGCGCCTACGGTGGCCACTCCGTCGACGGCCAGGGCGATGTGGACCGCCCAGTCGGTGCGCCGCTCGCCATATTCGCGG
>JALYTR010000390.1 GCA_030854165.1 Pseudomonadota bacterium
CGTGAAGCCGCACGCCAGCCCGGTCTTCCACGCTATCCAGTATCTTTTCGGCCGTCAGAGCCTGGACCAGCTTCAGCGCTTCCGCGGCTTCGGCGGCGCCCAGTCCTATCCCTCGCGCACCAAGGATGGCGACGACGTGGACTTTTCCACCGGATCGGTGGGGCTGGGGGTGGCTATGACCGCCTTCGCCTCCATGGCCCAGGACTACCTGCTGGCCCACGGCCTGATGGCGCCGGAGCGGGCGGGCCGGATGATCTCGCTCCTGGGCGACGCCGAACTGGACGAGGGCAACATCTACGAGTGCGTGATCGAGGGCGCCAAGCACGATCTGCGCAACTGTTGGTGGATCGTCGACTACAATCGCCAGAGTCTGGACGCCACCACCTCCGAGCGCATGTCGGCGCGTTTCTTCGACATCTTCAGCGCCGTCGGCTGGGACGTGATCACGTTGAAATACGGCCGCAAGCTGGAGGCCGCCTTCGCCCAGCCAGGCGGTAAAGCCCTGCGCGACTGGATCGAGGCCTGCCCCAACGATCTTTATGCCGCCTTGAGCTTTCAGGGCGGCGGCGCCTGGCGAGCGCGCATCATGGCCGACCTCGGGGCCGGATCGCCCGCAAAAGCCCTGCTTGAGGCCTACGGCGACGGCGCGCTGGCCGAGTTGATGACCAATCTGGCCGGTCACGATCTCGGACTGCTCCTGGACGCCTTCCACGCCGTCACGGACGAACGTCCCAAGTTCTTCATTATCTACACGATCAAGGGTTTTGGTCTGCCGTTCCAGGGTCACAAGGACAACCATTCGGGATTGATGACTAAGACCCAGATGGAGGCCTTCCGTGAGCGCATGGGCGTGCCGTCCGGGAAGGAATGGTCGGCCTTCGCCGGACTGCCCCGCCCCACGGCAGAATACCAGGCCTTCCTCGCCGCCACGTCCTTCGCCGCCAAGGCGCCCCCGACGCCCGCCCCGCTGGTGGCCGTCCCGGACGTGCACGCCTTTCCGACGCCCACGGGCCGACAGTCGACGCAGGTCGCCTTCGGCAAGGTGCTGAACGATCTGGCCCGCGCCGGCGGACCGCTGGCCGACGCCATCGTCACCACCTCTCCGGACGTGACCGTCTCCACCAACCTCGGCGGTTTCGTGAACCAGCGGGGCCTCTTCGCGCGCGAAGAGCGGAACGATCAGTTCCGCGATTCCCGCATCGCCTCGACCCAGCGCTGGCATATGGGCCCCGGCGGCCAGCACATCGAGCTGGGCATCGCCGAGAACAACCTCTTCCTGCTGCTGGGCGCCCTGGGCCTCACCGGGCCTCTGTTCGGGCGCCGGACGATCCCCATCGGGACGCTCTACGATCCGTTCATCAACCGGGGCCTCGACGCCCTCAACTACGCCTGCTACCAGGACGCCCGCTTTCTCCTGGTCGCCACACCGGCTGGCCTGGCGCTGGGCCCCGAAGGCGGGGCGCACCAGTCGATCCATACCCCCCTGATCGGCATGGCCCAGGACAAGCTCAGCTATTTCGAGCCGGCGTTCGTCGATGAGCTGTGCGAAATCCTGCGCTGGTCCTTCGATCATCTGCAGGCGGACGATGGCGGTTCAGTTTATCTGCGCCTTTCCACCCGCGCCCTCGATCAGCCGGCGCGGCCGACGAGCGAGACGTGGACCGCCGACCTGCTGGCCGGGGCCTATTGGCAGGTCCCGCCGGAGGCCGGCGCGGATCTGGCCGTCGTCTACACCGGGGCCGTGGCGCCCGAAGCCATGGACGCCTTCGCGCAGATCCGCGAGGACTTCCCGGGCGCGGGCCTCCTCGCCGTCCCAAGCCCCGACCGCCTGCATCGTGGCTGGTCGCGCGCCCTGGAGGGCGGCGCCGTCTCCCATGTGGAGGGGCTGCTGGCGTCCTTGAACGACCACGCCCGCCTGATCACCGTCATCGACGGGCCGCCGGCCACCCTCTCCTGGCTGGGCGGCGTGCGCGGCCACCGCGTCGCGGCGCTCGGCATCGACCGCTTCGGCCAGTGCGGCGATATCGGCGATCTCTACGGCGCCTACCGCCTGGACGCCGAAGCCATCCTCGACGCGGCGGCGGGGGTTCTGGTCGCGGGGTAGGGCGGGCTCGCGCGAGCCGCTTCGCGCCAGGTGGAACTTCTCCAGCTCCCGCGGGTTGAAAAATCGGCGGCCCCGCGAACGGGCGCGGACTGGCGCCGTGGAGGGGGCGATGGCCATCCACACACCAGGCTTGCTCTATCGCCTCTCGCCCTATTGCGGCGCGCCGCCCACCGCCGCGACCCTGTGGACCCGCTGGAATCTCGATCCCCTCCTGATCGCGGCCCTGCTTGGGATCGTGGCCGGCTACGCCGTCATGGCCGCGCGGCGGCCGGTGGGATCGCGGCCGATACCGCCATGGCGGCGGGGGTGTTTTTACGCCGGCTGGGCTCTGGGCGCCGCGGCGCTGATCTCGCCGCTGTGCGCCCTTTCGGTGTCGCTGTTTTCCGCCCGGGTCGGCCAGCACATGGTCCTGACGACACTCGTGGCGCCGCTGATCGCCCTGGGCTTGGCGCCGATGAGCGGGTGGGCGCGGCGCACCGAACTTCTCGCCGCCGGCGCCTTCGCCGCCGCCTTGTGGATCTGGCACGCGCCTGGTCCCTACGCGGCGACTTTCAACGGCGAGGGGCTCTATTGGCTCATGCACCTCACCCTTTTCAGCTCGGCCCTGTGGTTCTGGAAGGCCTTGTTCGACGCGCCCCTCGAACGCATGGCGATTGGCGTGGCCGCCACCTTGGGGACCAGCCTGCAGATGGCCTTCATCGGAGCCATCATCACCTTCGCCCCGGCCCCACTCTATGCGCCGCACGCCCTGACCACGGCGGCCTGGGGCTTGACGCCCCTGGCGGACCAGCAACTGGGCGGGGTGATCATGTGGGTTCCGGCCGGGGCGATCTTCGTGGCGGCGATCCTCGCCTCCCTGGCCGCCGCCATGC
>JALYTR010000391.1 GCA_030854165.1 Pseudomonadota bacterium
GGCCAAGGACGAGCACACCGACGTGGACGCAGTGCTGGGACGGCTCGGGGTCCTCATTCCCATGGACGACGCGCGCCGTCAGCGCCTGGCCGCCGACATCGCCGCCGCGCCGAGTAAGGCCCCGGTCGCCGTTGTCGAGGACATGACCTGGGAGGAGTTTTCGGCGGTCAATGTGCGGGCGCCGGAGCTTCCCGGCGTCACCGCCGACATGGGCGAGGTGCGGGTCTATCCCTTCGCCGCCGCCTTCGCCCATGTGGTCGGCTATGTGGCCAAGGTCAGCGCCAGGGATATCGCCAAGACCGGGCCAAACGCCGAACCGATCATGCTCAATCCCGGCTTTCGCATCGGCAAGCAGGGGATCGAGAAGGCCTACGACCTGCCGCTGCGCGGCACGGCCGGGGCGCGCAAGGTGGAGGTGGACGTCAAGGGCCGGGTGGTGCGCCACGATCCGGCCGGCGACATCGCCTCCATTTCCGGCAGCCCCATTCAGCTCACCCTCGACGCCGATATCCAGAACCGGGCCCTGGAGGTGTTTGGCGAGGAGAGCGGCGCGGCGGTGATGCTCGATTGCCGCACCGGCGATATCCTGTGTCTGCTCTCGGCTCCCAGCTTCGACGCCAACCGGTTCGTCAAGGGCCTCACCGGCCCCGAATACCGCGCCCTCGCCGACTACGATCGCAAGCCCCTGTTCAACAAGGCGCTGACCGCGACCTATCCGCCAGGCTCGACCTTCAAGACCATGGTCGCCCTGGCGGCGCTGGAAAAGGGCATCGATCCAGCCACCACCCACACCTGCAACGGTGTCTGGTACTGGGGCGGACGGCCATGGCATTGCGACAAGGCCCACGGCACGCTGGACATGCACAACGCCATCAAGACCTCGTGCGACATCTATTTCTTCCAGACCGCCCTGGCTGTCGGGCCCGACAGGATCGCCGCCATGGCCCGCCAGTTCGGCCTGGGCCAGACGTTCGACATCGGCATTCCAGGCCAGAAGCCCGGCCTCGTCCCAGATACCGCTTACAAGCGGCGCGCCTTTCCCCACGATCCGGTCTGGCATCCCGGCGAGACCCCCAGCATGGGGATCGGCCAGGGCTATGTGAGCGTCAACGCCCTGCAACTCGCCGTCATGGTCTCCCGGCTTGCCAATGGCGAGAGGGCGGTGCAACCGCGACTGGTCCACTCGGTCGGCGGTGTCGTGCAGCCCTCGGGGGCGGCGGGTCTTGATCTGGTCGTCGCGAGGGAACACCTCGCCTTCGTGCGCACCGCCATGGCCTCGGTGGCCAATGACGTCGGCGGCACCGCCTTTGGCTCGGCCCAGCTTGGCCTGGGGCCGGTGAAGATGGCCGGCAAGACCGGCACCGCCCAGTCCCATTCCTACGCCGGCGGCCACGGCGCGCACGGTGCACAGGGCGCCTGGGCGCTGCGCGATCACGCCTGGTTCATCGCCTTCGCCCCCGATGACGATCCACGCTACGCCTTGAGCGTTCTGGTCGAGCATGGCGGCTTCGGGGCCGAGGCCGCCGCGCCCAAGGCGGCGCAGCTTTTGCGCGTCGCCCTCTTGAAGGATCCGCAAGTCCGCGCCCGGATCGTGCAGCCGCTGCCGCAATCGGCGCCCGACACCTTCCAGAAGCCCACATGACCGCCCAGGCGATCACCCGCTCGGACGAGCGCGAACGGCTCGCGGTCAAACTCGTTCAGATCGACTGGACCTTCTGCCTGCTTCTGGCCGCCATCGCCGGGGTGGGAGGGCTGATGCTGTATTCCATCGGCGGCGGCTGGTCGCCGTGGGCGTGGAAGCACCTGGCCCTGTTCGCCGTCTGCTTCTTCCTGATGATCGCCCTGGCCATGGCCGACGTGCGGGTCTGGTTCGCGGCGGCCTATCCCACCTACGGCCTGGGCCTCGTGATGCTCCTGGCCGTAGCGGTAGTCGGCCATTCCACCATGGGCGCCAAGCGCTGGCTCGACATCGGTCACGTCCGCATCCAGCCCTCCGAGATCGTCAAGATCGGCCTCGTGCTCGCCCTGGCCCGTTTCTACCATACCCTGCCGGCCGCCAAGGCGCGGCTCTCCTGGCAGCTGCTCGTTCCGCTCGCCCTGATCGGCGCGCCGGTCGCTCTGGTCGCCCACCAGCCCGATCTCGGCACCGCCCTGCTGATCGCCGCCACCGGCGGGGTGATGATGATCCTGGCCGGCCTCTCCCTGCGCCTCCTCGCCGTCGGCCTGGTGGGTCTGGGCGCGGTTCTGCCGGCGGTGTTTCTCTTCGCCCTCAAGGCCTATCAGCGGGCGCGCCTGCTGACCTTCCTCAACCCCGAAGCCGACCGCTCCGGAGCCGGCTATCACATCATCCAATCCAAGATCGCTTTGGGTTCAGGGGGCCTTCTGGGCAAGGGCTTCGGCCTCGGCACCCAGAGCCAGCTCAATTTCCTGCCGGAAAAATCCACCGACTTCATCTTCGCCTCCCTGGCCGAGGAGTTCGGATTCGTGGGCTGCGTCTCGGTCCTCGTCCTCTACGCGGCGGTGATCTTCATGGCCCTGCGCATGGCATCTCTCGCCCATAGCCACTTCGCCCGCCTGGCCGCCGCCGGCGTCACCGTCACCTTCGCCCTCTGCGTGCTGATCAACGGCGCCATGGTCATGGGCCTCGCCCCCGTGGTCGGCGTCCCCATGCCGCTGCTTTCGTTCGGCGGCACGGTGATGATCACCATGATGATCGGCTTCGCCCTCGTCCTCTCGGTCCGCGTCCACCGCTACAGCGAGGTCGGCAGCGGGCGGGGGGCGCTGGTTTAGGGAGGGCGTTTCGCCGCAAACCCTTCCATCCTCTTGATATCGATGCTATCATTTGATGCAGCGTGGATTTGGAGAAGAACGCTCGATGGCCAGTATAGTCATCCGCAATCTGAGCGACCCGATCAAGGCGAGGCTACGGGTGCGGGCCGCCCACAACGGCCGGTCGATGGAAGAGGAGGTT
>JALYTR010000392.1 GCA_030854165.1 Pseudomonadota bacterium
CGCTGGCAGGCGTCTCCGCCGAGTTCGGGGTGATCATGCTCGTCTATCTGAAGCAGGCGTTGGCCGAGCGCACGCCGCGAGACGGCCGACCCTCCGCTGGCGCGGTGGAGAGCGCGGTTCGCGAAGGCGCCGCCCTGCGCGTCCGCCCGCTCGCCATGACCGTGGCGGTGATCATAGCCGGCCTGGTCCCGATCCTTCTGGGCCATGGCGCCGGCTCCGAGGTCATGAGCCGCATCGCCGCCCCGATGATCGGCGGCATGATCACCGCGCCGCTGCTCTCCATGCTCGTCGTCCCGGCCGGCTATCTGCTGATGCGTCGGCGACGGAAAGCTTCCGCCCCAGCCCCTCAATCCCAAAGGAGTTAATCATGAGAGCTCTACCCTTGGCCCTGGCCTGCGTTTTGAGTCTTGCCTCCGCCGAAATGGCCACGGCCGGCGACATGTCCGCCATGAAGGGCATGCCGCCCCGCCCCGCCCCGCTTCCGCGGTGAAGACGGGCAGGGCGACCGGCGTCATCAAGGCCATCGACCACAAGGCCGGAACCGCGACTCTCCAGCACGGCATCAGTGCATTATTGGGACACGGATATACGGTAGGCGATCAAACCCGCAGGGCCTCGACGCCGAGTTCCCGCCATAGCCAACTGAAGTCGTAGGTCGCCATCGGATCCGTCGGGTCGTCTCGACCGCCCGAACGGTTCTCCAGAAATTTGAGCCAGGCGACGAGTTTTACGCGACCGGCCGGTGTACTCGCGGCCTTGCGCGGGCTGCGATCCCCCAACATCGGCACCGGCTCGTCGAGCAGCGCCCGGTATTGTTTGTCGAGCATGGCGTGGACCAACTCTGTCGCCACCTCCAGGGGAACTTCATCCGATGGCGCCTTTTTCGGAGATGAAGCCCGGGCTTGGTCAATGGTCTGGATTTCGGTCAACGGCGCCCGAACGAGCTTGGCGAGCGCATTTCGCAGAATCGCGGTTCCCCGGGCCGCGCGGGCCGCGGAGTTGACGGTAAGTAAGACGGTCCCGTCCTTCAGCTCGACGTTGCCAAGCACGGTCGTTCCGTCCTCCATGGTGACGTTCCACCGCAGGGCGGTTGCCTGCTCATCCCCCCGTGCAGGTCCGGGAGCCTGGTCGCCGAGCCAGTTCCAGAAGCTGGCGTTCTCCCTGCGCAGATCAGCCAGACCATCGAGTTTCGACCTGATCGCTTTCTGGGTCGCATTCGCCGCGAGGGGGAAGCGCACGGTGTGAAACACAACCTCGTCGCCCTCGGAGTTGTAGAGGCGCGGAGTGTCCTGGCCCATGGCCTTGGGCAAGATATCGAACAGCCAAGCGGTTGTGAACATGTGCGCCAGGTCGCGGAGCATGTCATCGCCGATCGATAGTTTCGCACGCTGGGAACGCTTGCCCTCCGCCTTGCGCAAACCCTCGATCAGGGTGTCGGCCGCCTCCATCGTGAACGGCAGGAGCCCGCCGGCGAGGATTTGCCTTTCGCCGATCGGCACGATCCGGGCGGCGATCCTGTCCCAGGCCATGAGCGTCTGGGTCGCGCTCTTCTCGCTGACCAGGATCGGCTCGCCGCCGCGGATAAGGTCGCGCGCGAGGAACGAGTGGCCAGGGATCACCTCACTCACCTCGTAGAGGCTCATGACCGATTTCCGCAGCGCCCGAATATAGGCCCTGGACGACGGCGTTTCCTTCCACCCCCGGCGTTTGAGGTAGTCGTCGGCGATGTTCGCGCCATCCGGCTCGAACTCCCGGGTCAAGAGATCCTCAAAGGCGCAGCCCCACAGGGTCATCCCCCAGTGTTCGCCGACCAGATCGAGGATTTCCTCGTGCTCGAGGTCGAGTTCCAGCATCGCCGCGCCAAAATGATCGCCGAGCGTTTCTTGAAGGCTGTCCTTCCACGCGTCCTTGGCAGCGTACTCGAAAAGGCCGGAGAGATCGTGGTCAGACTTCATGCCGCTCCTCCAGCCCGTGCCGGTGTTCGGCGACAATCCGCGACACGGTCGGCTGGCTGACGCGATAGAGCCTCGCCATCTCGGCGGCGGACTTACGACCCGAAAGTACGCTGTCGGCGATCTCGGTGCGCTGGCGCTCGGTCAACTTTCGCCGCCGGCCCCCGATCCGGCCTTCCGCTCTCGCCAAGGCCAGGCCCGCGCTCGTTCGCTCGCGGATCATCGCGCGTTCGAATTCAGCGAAACTGCCGACCATCTGCATCATCATGCGCCCGGCCGCCGTCGTGGTGTCGATCGACTCGGTCAAGGATCGGAAACCGGCGTCGGCTTCCTCAATCCGCTCCATCAGGTGCAGCAGATCCTTCAGGGATCGGCTAAGCCGGTCCAGCTTCCAGACCACGACCACGTCGCCATCGCGCAAATGGCCCAGCATGTCGTGCAGGACCGGCCGGTCCCAGCGCCCGCCGGATGCCGCTTCCTCGAAGATGCGTTTGCAGCCGGCCGCCTTGAGCGCCTTGGCCTGAAGGGCGTTGCTTTGATCGTCACCCTTCGACACGCGGGCGTAGCCGATCAACATGCCGCCTCGAGATCCGTGCACGTGAAATCGTTCCCTTTGAACAGCAAGGGCTCGCCGGTCTGCTTCGCCAGCGCGTAGCTGAAACAGTCGCCGTAGTTCAGGCCAGCGGGATGACCGGTTCCCTTGCCAAAACGGTCATAGGCGTCGAGGGCAAGGTAGGCCTGCGCCTCTGTCACCGGTTCGATCTGGATGGAGAACAAGCGCAGCATCTCGTCGAACGCCGCTCGCCGTTTTGCGGCGACTTCCCGCCGAAGCACGATCCCCACTTCGACCAAGTTGGCCGCTGACAAGCGGCAGACGTCAGCGATGGCCATCTGTGAGAGAAACGCCTGGGCTTCGGGTTCGTCGAATAGGATCGCGACGACCGCCGAACTGTCGATGACCATTGTCAGCCGCCCTTAGTGTGGCAGGCCGTGGTCGTCGTAGAGAAAAGCC
>JALYTR010000393.1 GCA_030854165.1 Pseudomonadota bacterium
GCTCGCAGCCAACTTCCTGTCCGCCGTCGCTCTCGCCTGCCTACTCAGTTATTGGCTATGAATGAGTCTGGAGCCTAAGGGCTTGACGCGTCTGGCGTAAGGTTTCGCCCCGCCGCGCGCTTAAGGCTAAGAGCGGGCCATGAAGACCCGCGCCGATTTCCTGGCCTTTCTGGACGCGCACGCCATCGCTCATTTCACCCTCGAGCACGAGGCGGTGTTCAAGGTCGAGGAGGGCGCGTGGATAAAGACGGCCCTGGCCGGCGCCCACACCAAGAACCTCTTCCTGAAGGACGCCCAGGGCCGGATGTGGCTGGTTTCGGCCGATCAGGACACTCTCATCGACCTCAAGGGCCTGCCAGCCGCGATCGGCTCGGGACGCCTCTCCTTCGCCAGGGCCGAGACCCTGCGGCAGACACTGGGGGTCGAACCCGGCGCGGTCACCGCCTTCGCCCTGATCAACGATCCGGCTCACAAAGTCGGCTTCGTCCTTGACGCCGCCCTGGCCGCCGCGCCCTTGGTGAACTTCCATCCCCTGGTCAACACAGCAACCACCCAGATGAGCCAGGCCGACTTTCGCCGCTTCCTGGCGGCGCTCGGCGTCACGCCCCTCGTGGTCGACTTCGAAACCGCAAGTTGCGGGCACGGGCCGGCGCGACCATCTTAGGCGCCGTTGAAGTCGCCCCTCTCGGAGAGACCATGTCGCTGATCGGAGAAACCGCCGCCGCCCAGGCCGGCCTCGTCAAGGACGGCTCGGACGCGACCTTCGTGGCCGATGTCATCGAGGCCTCCAAGACGACTCCCGTGATCGTCGATTTCTGGGCCACCTGGTGCGGGCCGTGCCGCCAGCTCACGCCGGCGCTGGAAAAGGCGGTGAAGGCCGCCAAGGGGGCGGTGAAACTGGTCAAGATCGACATCGACAAGAACCCGGTGATGGCCGGCCAGCTTCGCGTCCAGTCGGTGCCCACCGTCTACGCCTTTTCCGGCGGCAAACCGGTGGACGGCTTCATGGGCGCGGTGCCGGACAGCCAGCTCAAGGCCTTCATCGCCAAGCTGGTGGGACCGGCGGCGACCTCGGAGATCGACGAAATCCTGGCTCTCGCCCGAGAATCCCTCGATTTGGGAGACACCGGCGGGGCGGCGCAGGGTTTCGCCCAGGCGCTGCAGATGGATCCGGAAAACCTCGCCGCCATCGGCGGCCTGGCGCGCTGCTATCTGGCCGGCGGCGATACCGAGCGGGCCGGCGAAGTGGCGGCCATGGCGCCAGAGGAGGCCAAGAACCCCGATCTCGACAGCGTCCGCGCCGCTCTCGCCCTGGCCGCGTCGGCCCCATCCGACATCGCGGGCCCCGAAAAGCGCCTGGCCGCGAACCCCGACGACCACGAGGCGCGCCTGGAGCTCGCCAAGGCCCTGGCCGGCAAGGGCAAGTTCGCCGCCGCCGCCGACCACCTCCTCACCCTCATCGAGCGCGACCGCGACTGGAACGAGGGGGCGGCGCGCAAGCAATTGCTCACCGTGTTCGAGGCGGCGGGGCCGGCCAGCGACGTGGCCACGCAGGGCCGCCGGCGCCTATCGTCGATCCTCTTTTCCTAGACGAGACGCGGGAAGGCGGCGAGGCGAAAACGGGCCATGGCCGGAACCGGCTACAGAAAGATGGCGGATCTGCCCGCCACCATCGCGATCTTTCCTCTGGACGGGGCCATCCTGCTGCCCGGCGCCGTGCTGCCCCTGCAGATTTTCGAGCCGCGCTATCTCAACATGATCGATGACGCCATGGCGGGCGACCGCCTGATCGGCATGATCCAGACTCGCCCCGGCGGCGAGCGAGTTCGCCCGCGCCTCGCCCGGGTCGGCTGCGTCGGCCGCATCACCAGCTACGCCGAGACGGGCGATGGCAAATATCTCATCGCCCTTTCCGGGGTGTGCCGGTTCGCCGCCGGCGAGGAACTGGACGCCGGCGCCCCCTATCGTCGGCTGCGCGCCGATTTCGCGCCCTTCGAGGCCGATCTGGACGCCGGCGACGAGGCGCTGGAGTTCGAGCGGACGCCGTTCATGGCGCTGCTCGAGCGCTATCTGGAGCGGCGGGGCCTGGGTATCGAATGGGATGCGGTGGGCGCCGCCCCCGCTCCCGCCCTGGTCAACAGCCTGTGCATGGCCCTGCCCTTCCAGCCGATGGAAAAGCAGGCGCTTCTGGAAGCCCGCGGCCTGGAGGAGCGGCGCGCCGCCCTGGCCGCCCTCCTGGCCATCGATTCGGCGGTGGCTGGCGCCGACGACGAAGATGACCCGCCGCCCGCCTTGCAGTAGGATCGGTCATGACCGAAACGCCCGCCGCCGAAATCGATCCGCGTCTGCTGGAAATCCTGGTCTGCCCGGTGACCCACGGCCCCCTCGACTACGATCGCGGCCGCGCCGAGCTGATCAGCCGCGCCGCCCGCCTCGCCTACCCCATCCGCGACGGCGTTCCGATCATGCTGCCGGAGGAAGCGCGGGAACTGGGGGACGGGGAGTAGGGATTCGGTAACAACCCGTAGCGCGGGCATCCTGCCCGCACTTTATTCCGTCGCCAAAAGGATGCGGGCTGGAAGCCCGCGCTACAACCCCTCGCCCTTGAGCAGCCTTGGCAGATCCCCCACCGCCCCGCCGGCTTCGCGCATGAAAAAGCGCCGGGCCGGGCCGATGCGGTTCACCGCCGCGATCCCCACGCCACGCGCCGCGCGAACCAGGGGATGATCGTTGGAGAACAGGCGGGTGAAGGCGTCGGTGGCGAGCGCCACCCCGACGTTGTCGACGCTCCGCCAGCGGGCGTAGCGGTCGAGCGTGATCTCCGCCCCCAGATCCTCGCCCAGCCGCGCCGCCTCGGCCAGAACCTGGGCCAGGGCGGCGGCGTCTTTCAGGCCCATGTTGAGACCCTGGCCGGCGATGGGATGGATGGCGTGGCCGGCGTCGCCGACCAGGGCTGTGCGC
>JALYTR010000394.1 GCA_030854165.1 Pseudomonadota bacterium
CCATTGACTACCGCATTTAGGGGTATCGATTCGCGCGCCTTGGCGCTGCTCCGGTAGAGGTTATAGTCGGCCCATGGCTAAGCACCCTAAACCGGTCCCGGCCGCCGCCCAGATCGACAAGTTCCGCGAGCTGGCCCGCGAGCTTGAATGCGACGACGACGAGGAGGCCTTCCGGGCGAAGTTCAGGAAGGTGGCGACGGCGCCGAGGCATCCGGAAGAGCCCAAGGACTAGGTGGGCTGCGGGCGCATGGCGGGCGAGGCACAAACTAGACAGGCATCGCGTCAGGCCATCGGGCTGATAATTTATCGTGGCCTCGTAACCGTGGCTTTATTGACTTCCGGGTTTATCGCGTTTCCGGACCACAAGACGGTTTTTGCTTTAGCCGTGATCGCCTTCGGATTGGGCGTCGAGGCGCTCGCCCAGGTTCAGCGAATTGCTCGACTCGCGGATGCCCGGTTACTTGATCTGGCAGAGAGGAAGACGCGGCATACGATCACGCTTGCCCAAGATCGCGGCCTCCGTGGGGAAACGTGTAACGACTACACTTTTTGGGGGGAGGTTGATGGCCGAGTGACGGCGGAGCTGGGTGAGGAAGACCCCAAGCCCCCTTGGTGGCGTTCCACGGGACTCACGACATGGAACGTAATGAGCCGCCTGTTGGCCGATCTATTTTTGGTGCTTTTGGCCCTCGTGTTAAGCGGCAACCACTAACAGCATTTGTCAAAGGCATAATCGCCTCAATGGATAGTTTGGGCGGGGAAGACCAAGCGGGCCGGGTTGTAGCCGAGCGCCGCCATGCGGGCGAGCGCCGTCGCCTTGAGAGGGGCTTCCATCGCTGGCCGCCGCGCGAGCAGCCAGATGTAGTGGCCGCCCGGTGTCGCCATCAGCGCCCAGGCATTGTCATCGGCGTGGTCCAGGACCCAGTATTGCTGATGGATCAGGCCGCCCAGGAAGCTCATGGTGAACTTGGCGCCGCCGCCGCCTTTCACGATTCGCGCCTTGGTCTTCAGGGTTCGGCTCGGTCCCGAGGGAGCGCCCTTGTGGCAGGTCTCCACGACGGAAAAGGCGCCGCCGCGCAGGGGGGAAAAGTCGCTGGTGTCGCCCTGGCAATTCTTCTGACGCGCATTGGGGGTTCGGGCGATCTCGTACCAGCGCCCGGAATAGAGCTCGCTCGCCACCGGCTTGGCCGGTTGCGGCGCGCCGGCCACCGCCGCGCCGCCGGCGGCCGCGGCGATGAGGATGAGGCAGGCGAGGGTGGCTCTCATCGAGGGGCTCAAGACGTAGCGCGGCATAGGCCTCAAACGCGCGGGCGCGCCGATGGGGTTCCAAGACGTGCTCCGCCCGAGGCCGGGTCTCATCTCAAGCCAAGTCCGTGAATGACGATGAGCGCCGCCGCGCCCAGCGCCACCAGCGATAAGCTTACCACGGCGGTCACCCGCGCGCCGGCTCTGGCGACCACGCGCACGTCCACGCCCAGGCCCAGGGCGGCCATGGCCACGATGGTGAGCCAGGTGGCGGCCTTGGCGGTCGGCGCGACGACGAAGGCTGGGATCAGCCCCGCCGAGCGCGCGGCGACCAGGGCGATGAAGCCGGCGATGAACCAGGGAACGAGCTGATGGAGGGCCGGCAGGCGGATCCCGGAGCGGTCGCCGGCGTCGTCCGGCCCACATACGCCGGTCGCTTCACGCCTCCGCCGCATGACCAGCGAGAGAGCCAGGACGACGGGGCCGAGCATCAAGACCCGCACCAGCTTGACGATCGTGCCCACCTGGGCCGAGAGCGAGCTGATTGGCGCGGTGGCCGCCAGCACCTGAGGAACCGCATAGACGGTCAGGCCGGCGAAGACGCCAAAAGACCTTGGCGTCATGTGCAGGAGCACCGACAGCACCGGTAGCAGAAGCACGACCACCACGCCCAGCACGGCGGTGAAGGCGATGGAGGCCGCGACGTCCCTGGCCTGTGCGCCGATCACCGGGGCCACCGCGGCGATGGCGGAATTGCCGCAGATCGAATTGCCGCAGGCGATCAGGGTCGCCATCCGGCGCGGCAGGCGAAACAGCCGCCCCAGGCCGTAGCTCATCGTCAGACCGAGGGCGACGACAGCGGCGATGGCGGCCAGCAGGGCCGGCCCGGCCGAGAGAATGGTCGCGGCGCTGATCGTCGCGCCCAGGAGGACGACGGCGACCTCCAGGAGAGGCTTGGCGGCGAAAGCGATCCCCGGGCGCCATCGCGGCCCCGGCGTCCAGGCGGTGCGGATCGCCGTCCCCAGAAGGATGGCGATCACCAGCGCCTCCAGCCAGGCGCGGCCTAACAGGCCCGCCTCGAAGCCTTGCGCCAGCATCGAGACCTCCGTGATCGCCAGGCAAAGGGCCAGGCCCGGGATCAGGCGCCAGGCCGCCGCGCCTAGGCTCAAACTCGCCTCGCGCTGACGATGGGGACCGGCGGGTCGAGCATCTGGCCGGCCATGTCGGGGCCGCCGGCGGTGGGCGACGTCGGAAGGCCAAGAATGGCGCGCACGATGTCCATGCCGCCGGTCACGTGACCGAAAGCGGCGAAGCCGAGATTGTCGCCTCTCGCGCTGGGATCGGCGTCGAGATACGGGGCGTCGCCAACGCAGATGAAGAAGTCCGAGGTCGCCGTGCCGGGCGCCCGGCGCGCCAGCGACAGGGTCCCGTCCTTGTGGGAAAGGCCGGTCTGGGTGGTGGGCTCATGGGAGATCGGCGCGATTGGGTGGGCCGGGTCGTTGCGCGCGCCGCCCTGGACAAGACCGGTCAGCGGCGCGCCCGGCGTTCGCAGGGCGCGGTAGAGGGTCGCCCCGTCATAGAGGCGGGCGTCCACATAGCGCAGGAAGTTGGCGGTGGTGATCGGCGCCTGGTCGGCGAAAAGCTCCAGGACGATCAGGCCCTGGCCGGTCTGGAGATCGACCCGAAGGGTTCCGGCGATCGGCTGACCC
>JALYTR010000395.1 GCA_030854165.1 Pseudomonadota bacterium
ATCGGCCCACGGCTGATAGTCTCCCTTTCTCAATTCGCGCGTCCATGGCCTTCCAGCCAGCGCCGCGACCCTGGCGCCTTCCCGAAAGAATTATCCTCATGAGCGACAATCCTTCAATTTCGGGCAAGATCGATCAGGCCGGCCCCTTGAGCGCCATAGACATCGTCGCCCTGGCCGGGGGCGAGGCGGGATGGCCGGAGGGCTATCTGGCGCACGGGTTCGGGGCCGAAACGCCGGCCTTGCGGCAGACGGTCGGCCGCTGGGGGTTCAAGGGCCTGGGGCGGGTCGCCGACGTCGGCTGCGGGTTCGGCCGGTGGTCGCCGTTCCTGGCCGAGGTCAACGAGGAGGCGGTCGGCTTCGAGCGCAACGAGAAGGGCGTCGCGCTGGGCCGTCAGCTCGCCGATCTCTTCGCCCTGAACCACTTGCGGTTCGAAAAGGCGGACATCACCAAGCTTCCCGTGGAAGATGGCGCATTCGACGGGGTGTGGTGTTGCAATGTTCTGCAGTTCACCGATCGCGGCAAGGTGCTGCGCGAGCTCAACCGCATCCTGCGGATCGGCGGCCGGCTGGCGATCCTCAAATACAATGGCGTCGGCGGAGTGCTCGAGACATTCTATTCCGGCTACGCGCGGGGCGGCATCGACGATCACAACGCGCGGTTCGCCCTGCGCTGCCTGAGGCAAGGACCGCTCCACGACGGCCGCGACAACTACGGCTCGGTTGAAACGGCGGCGCGCATGCTGGAGACCTTCGGATTTTCGCTCGTCGAGAGCCCCGCGGCGACCTTGCGGCCAGGAGGGGTCGAAGAGACCGGCACGGACCTGGAGGCGCTGGCGACGCGCCTGGAAACCGACGCCGCGTTCGCCGAAGATTTCGCCAACCGACCGGCGTTCGCCGACGGTTTTCCGGTCGTCCTCGACCTGGTGGCGGTCAAGACCGCCGACCTCGACCCCCTGCCGCCGACCCGGCGCGACAAGATCGACGCGGCCGGCCCCCTGCGCGCGCTCGACCTTGTGAAACTGGCGGGGGGCGAAGAGGGCTGGCCGGCGGGCTATCTGGCCGGCGGTTTCGGCGCCGACGCCGGATCGTTCCGGCGCATCGTCGAGCGCTGGGGATTCGCCGGCCTGGGCCGGGTCGCCGAGATCGGCTGCGGCTACGGCCGCTGGTCGATCTTTCTGGCCGAGTTCAACGACGAGGCGGTCGGTTTCGAGCCCAAGGCGAGGGGCGTGGAGCTTGGCCGCAAACTCGCCGCGGTCTTCGACCTGGACAATCTGCGCTTCGAAACCGCCGAGCTCACCGCGCTGCCGGTCGAGCCGGCGGCGCTTGACGGCATCTGGTGCTGGAATGTCCTGCAGACCCTCGACCGGGCGGCGGCGCTGGCCGAGCTCAACCGCGTCCTGCGGATCGGCGGGCGGCTCGGACTCTTCAAATACCCCGGCGAGGCGAGCGTGCTGCAGGCGTTCGTGACCGGCTATGTGCGGGGAGGCCTGGCCCATCCTCACGCCAAGTTTGCGCTGCAACGACTCAAGCGCGGTCCGCTTCACGACGGCCCCGACAACTTTGGCTCGATGGAAACCGCCGCCGCCATGCTGGAACCGTTCGGATTCACTCTGGAGGAAGCTCCCAGCGCGACTTTCCGCTCAGGAGAGGCGCGGCGATCCGGCGAGGATCTGGCGACGCTGGCGGCGCGCCTGGAAACCGACCCGCCGTTCGCCGAGGCGTTCGTCCAGCGCCCCGAACTCGCCGACGGTTTTCCGGTCCTCCTGGACATGGTGGCGATCAAGACGCGCGAGTTGGATGCAAGAGCGTCGTAGCCGCGAAACCCGTTTCCGCTGTCGCGCAAAGAGTTCCGGCGGCGCCCGTTAAAGCGTCCGGTTCAGAAGCAGATTGACCACGTCCGACCCCACTTCCACCAGAGGCCCGCGCCGGTCGCACTGGCCGTTGGTGGTGAGCCGATAGACGCCCTTGGGCGTCCTTGGGAAACAGAACCAACCCCGCTGATCGACGGCCTCTCGCCGCTCGCCAAGCCGGACGATCTGACCGCGTTCGAAATCGGCGACGCGGCCGGCCACGCAGAAGGTGTCTCGGCGCAGCATCGTCGCCCGCGGCCTAAGAAACGCCAGCCTGGCGAACCTCGCTTCGCCCATGAAGGCTATCGAGGCGAGGGGGTGGCTCGGAAAGGGCGGCGCGGGAACAAGAGCGCGGGTCGCCGCGCGCCACGCAAGATCGTGGAACGGAACCACGAACCGGCCGCCGCCACGCTTGAGGAAGGCGTAGGACGCGCCGTCGGACTCTTCATTCCACCTGGCGTCGCCGAAATAGAACGAACCGCCGTCCATCGTCCGGAGCCGGATTCCGAAGGGGCCGTGGGCGTCGAATTCAAGGGCCTGGGCGCCGGGCGCGCTCCAGCCGTGCATCGGCAGGACGACCGTCCCATTCACCGCCAATTCACCGTTGCGCCAAACGCAGTCGCCGACGATATCGGCTTCGCCTGGATGGTTGGCGAGCGGATCGAGCTGATCGAAGACGATCGATCTGATCTCCGATTCCAGCACCGTCACGCTCTGGCGGCCCGTCTCGTCGGCGAGGTTGCGGGAAAGCGTTTCGATGGCGCGCCCGTCCAGTCGGACGCTCGCCGTCGCGGCGTCATCGACATGGAAGGTCAGGCCGAAGAGTTGAGCGGGCGAGCACGGCAGGGTCCGGCCCAGAACGGGATCGCGCCAGGAGCGGATGTCGATGGCGTCGCCGTCTCGCTGGACGTGGTCGGCGACGGCGCCGACGATCAGGCAGTAGTCGTAGAGCACGCTGGCCCGCGCGAACCACATCCGGGGCCCCCGGCCGGAGATCCCCAGGGCCTGGTCCTGCAGGACGGCCATATCCGCCTCGTCGAAATAGGGCGACGGGACGAAGGGCGGCCCGGCGCGGCCGGCGTCGAGGTCCATGGCCCCCAGG
>JALYTR010000396.1 GCA_030854165.1 Pseudomonadota bacterium
AAGAGGGCGCGGCTCACGGGCAGAACGCCGCGGTCGGCCACGCGCTCGGCGGGTGTGATGTCGGCGACGCTTAAGGAGTCGCCTCCGTTCAGGGTGACCCGGAAAAGGAATTGGATCTCGCCGCCGGCGGTCACCCAGCAGGGCGGGAAATCGCCGCCGCGCCCGACACTGGCCAGATCGCGGTGCAGAGTGACGATCTGTCCCTTCAGGGTGGCGTTCTCGCGCGCCCCTGTCTCGGCGTTGGCGAGTCGCTGGCGCGCTTCGCCGGGCGTGTCGCCGGCGGCCTGGCTGGCCTCGGCGAGGGCGACGGCCGCCGGCACGAGGGCGAACGCATCGGCCTTGGCGGCCTTGGGCGAAAGGCGGTCGATCTCGCCCTGCACCCGGGCCCCCAGCGCCGCCAGGGCCACCACCCGCCGTCGCGCATCGGGCGAACCCTTGACCGCGTCGAGCACTGCCTCGAGCCTGGAGGCCGCCTTCTCGCTCTCGGCCAATTGCGCCGCTCGCGCCGCCAGGCTCGCCTGCAAAACCCGGGCCCTGACCAGTTCATGGAAGAATTGGTCGGTGGGACCATTGGCGGCGATCGCTTGATAGACTTCGAGCTTGGCCGCGAGGAATTGCTGCTTTTCGCGCAGCGAAGAGATTTCTCCGGTCAAGGCGGCGAGCTCCCGGTCCCGCTTCATCAGCACGAAGCCCAGCGCCAGCATCAGGGCGAACAGGATCAGCAGCATGGTCTCGGCCACCGTGAAGCCGAGCACCAGGCCGCGCCGGTACTGCGCCTGCTGGCGACCGATATCGCCGCCTCTCATCGCACGTTCAGCCGCTCGATGATCCAGGCGGCCAATTCGGTGAGCTCGCGGCGAACCTGTTGCACCGTGTCGCCCGACCCGGCGAATTCGGCCTCGAGTTTCGCCAAGGTGGCGCCGACACGCTCCGCCGCCCCCTGGATGTTCGCCACCGCCTGGTTGTTTTGCTTTTCGGCGTTGGCGGCGATTTCCGAGAGCCGAGCGCCGAAGGTGAGGGTCGACTGCATGGCGACGCCCGCCGCCCGGTCGAGCTGGGCGACAAGCTGGCTGGCTTCGCCGGCCGAACTCGCCGCGCCCCTGAGCTTGTCGGCCGCGTTGGCCAAGGTCTGGCCCGAGGCGGCGAGGCGCCCACTGGTTTCGACGAACTCGGCCACCGCCTTGGCGCCCTTGTCGAAGGTCGTCCGCTCACTATCGATGGCCGCCGCGAAACTTCGCGCCGCCGTCTCCAGCGCCGCCAGCGCCGGATGCATGCCCTGCTCGACCATGTCGGCGTCCACCCGCACGGCCCCCAGGCGCTCCATCAGGCCTTCGAGCGCGACGACTACCCGTTCCAGCGACGCGTCGAAGGCCGCCACGCGCCCTTCGAAGGTGTCGGCGGTGGCCGAGAACCGCTGGCCCATGGCGTCGGCGGCCGCCCCGAAACGCGCCACCGCGCCGTCCAGCGCCTCGGCGGTCGATCGCGTCGTCTTGTCGGTGAAGTCGCCGACCACCTGCTTCATGCCGTCGGCGAAGCCGCGCAGTTCGGCCACCGACAGATCGAGCTGGGCGCGCATGTGGCGAACCGAGTCAGAGAGGGCCGCCCTGGCTTCGTATTCCAGATCCTCCGGATCCTCGCGGAACTGGCCCACGAAGACGCGCAGGCCCACCCCCACGATGGTGGTGAAGATGGCGATGCCGAAGTTGCGCAGGATCGACGTCGTCGCCTGCTCGGAACTGGCGAAGCGGATCAGCGCCACCCCCAGGCTGGCGAGGGTGTAGAGCAGGCCCAGATAATAGAGGTTGTCGGCCGTCTGGTCGGCGCGCAGCCTAAGGCCCGCCAGGAGCAAAGCGGCCAGCATATAGGCGACCATCAAGGCGACGCAGATGACCACCGCGACCCATTTGGAGGCGTCGGCGGCATCGACCGCGACTATGGTCGCCACGCCCGTGACCACCGCTGCGGCGAAGGCGATCTTGTCGATGTGCTTGCCGGCCTGGGCGCGGATGTCTTCAAGGGTCATGGGACGCCATTACCCTTCGATCGCGACGACGTCATCGACGCTGGCGCCCTGGTCGGCGAACCATTCGTTCCAGAACCGGATGTGAGAGAGGCCCTGAACGCCGGCGGCGTCGTCGCGCCTCAAATAGAGTATTGTCGCCGTTACGCCATCCAGGTGGGAGCGTACGCGAGCGTAGGCGGGCGTTGACTTATAGGCCGCGAAATCGGGCGCGCCCTTGTAGTGGTTCCCCGCCTCGCTGTTTTCCAGCATGTCGGAGACTATGACCAGCCGCTTGGGCAGCGGTCGGCCGCTCGGCGAGACGGCGTCGGCGCCTTGGAAGGCGGAAACCGCGATCGCCTGAATGGCGGCCATGATCGGCGAGCGGCCTGATGGCGGGCCGGCTGTCGCCGACGTCAGCACCGAGCGCAGGCGCGGCGCGAAGAGGTCGTCGAACCGCCGCTGGGCGATCGCCCGATTGCCGGTCAGTTCGCTCACCTCGGCCGGCTTGATCGGCCGGCAGATCACGAAGTCGGGCTTTAGAGGATCGCCGGTGGAATTGACCGAATAGACCGCGATCTCCTCGCCCAGCCGCAGGCGCGAGACGATCCGGTTCAGCCGCACCGCGACGGCGGCCCGCTGGATGGGATTCAGCGGATCGGTGGTGTCGATGAGAATTGCGGTGATCGCCGAGGGTCCGCCGGCCGGGCACAGGGTCGCCTCGTTGAGGCGCCCCGGATGAGTGAGCAAGCGCGCGCCGACGACGATTGCGAGAAAGGCCACGACGAATATCCCCAGGCCGACGGCGGCCAGGATCGGCGTCCGGCCGGAACCGGGGCGGCGCGGCGCCGACGCGGGGCGGGCAGGGCGCAGGCTCACGCGGCGTCGTTCCCGGCTTCAAGTTCGCCAAGCGCCGGAATGGTCGCGCAGGCCTCCGCGTGGGCCAGGGT
>JALYTR010000048.1 GCA_030854165.1 Pseudomonadota bacterium
CTCCAGGCCGCCGGCCCGCACGACCACGGTGGCCGATCCGGTCAGCCGGCCGCGCCACGCCTCCGCCGCCTGCCTGGCCGCCACGGCGCCAATGAGGATCAGCGACGCCACCACGGACAAGACGATAATGGCCACGAACCCCCAGCCGGTGCGCTGGGCGCCACGCGCCAGCAAAGACCCGGGTAGCCCGCGCCTCGCGCTGGCTGGCGCGCTGGTCACGACGCCATGGCCTCGTCGGCGGCGTCGATGAGCTTCGGTCGGCCCTCGCGTCGATGAAGCACCCGCGCGCCCGAACTCGCCGCCACTTCTTCGTCGCGGGTGGCCATCAGCACCGCCGTCCCGGCCTCGTTGATCCTTGCGAGCAGGCGAAGGACACGAAGCGCGGCCTCGCCGTCAAGGTCGCCCGTCGGCTCGTCGGCCAGCAGAATATCGGGCTGATTGGCCACCGCGCGGGCGATGGCGAGGCGGCGCCGCTGGCCGCGCGACAGGGCGGCGGGCAGAACGTCCCTCTTCGGGCCAAGACCCACCCAGGTCAGAAGTTCAGCCACTCGCGGCGCATAGTCCCGGCGCTTGTGGCCGATGACGCGCGGGACAAGGGCGGCGTTGTCGAACACCGTCAGATGTTCAAGCAGACGATCCTCCGCGAACACCAGCCCGATCCGGCGGCGAAGCGTCGCGACATCGTTCCGGCCGAGCGTCGCGGCGTCGCGCCCAAACAGCCACACCCGCCCCGCCGCCGGTCGATCGGCCAGACAGATCAGGCTGAGGATGGCGGTCTTTCCACAGCCCGCCGGCCCGGCCAGAACGAGAAAGTCGCCCGGAGGCATAGCGAAAGAGAGCGGCGGCGGGCCGTCCGGCTCGCCTCGCAACCCCACATCTTCGAAGCGCACAACCGGCGCGACGGGGGCGCGGGTGCCGCGGGCCGCTTCCGGCGTGGCGATGGAGTTCATGGACATCGGAACGGAAATCGGCGACCTCGATCAGGACGTTGTTTCAACCCTCCGATTCGCCCCCTCCAATGATACTGACCTGCCCGCGCTGCGCCACCCGCTATTTCATCGACGCCGCCCAGATCGGGACGGATGGACGAACGGTGCGGTGCGCGGACTGCCACGAAAGCTGGATCGCCCAGCCAGCGCCGGGGCCGGCGGGCGCCGAGACGATGAAAGCGCTGCCGCCCCACGCCAAGGCCTCGCCGTCGTTCGCCGCCGCACCCGCCAAGCCGAGGCTTCGGCCCGGGTTGAAATTCACCCGTTCACCCTGGAGCGTGGGTATCGCCCTGACGTTCGTCTTCGTGGTCTTTCTGGCGTTCGTGTTCAGGACGCAGATCGTCCAGTTCTGGCTCGCATAGGCCTGGGGTTCGATCTGTCAGCCCGGCGTTCGGGCTTGAAGAAGATCACGAATTTCAGTCAATAGCGTTTCCGATGGGGTCGGGGCCGGTGCGGCGGGGGCCGGCGCGGCGGCCTGCTCGCGACGCATTTTGCTGATCATTCGAACCAGGATGAAGATCACGAAGGCGACGATCAGGAAGGTGATCACCGTATTGACGAACGCGCCGTACATGATGGCGACCTCGGCGTGCTTGGCGGCCAGATCGGCGGGTTTCAACACCCATTTGAGTTGCGAAAAGTCGATGCCGCCGGTGGCCAGGCCAATGGGCGGCATGATCACCTGATCGATGAGGCTCTTGACGACCGCGCCGAACGCCGCGCCGATGATCACCGCGACGGCGAGATCGACGACATTGCCGCGCATGATGAATTCGCGGAAATCCTTGAGCATTGCTGGCATTCCTTCACCGATTCGCAATACCGAGCGACCCTTGTCGGCGCGGTCGGTTAGGAAACGGTAAAGGCGCGCCGAAGCCCGATCGCCGTCAGGAGTGGGGCGGTCCTGGATTGTTGAACGGATCGGGGAGCGCGCCGGGAGGCGGCGGGCCGTTGGGGTTGAAGTTCTGGCCGGGAATGGGCAGGGCGCGGGCCGGCGAAGGATCGGCGTTGGGATCGTAGGTCTTGTCGGGCGTTATGGCCTCCGGTTGATCGTCCTTCCTGGCCTTGGCCGCCGCCTGGGCCTCTTGTTTTGCCTGATAGTCGGCCTTGGCCTTTTCGCCATAGAGAGGGGCGGGCTGATCGAGCGTGCCCACCTTGCCGCAGGCGCCCAGGGCGAACGCCGCCGCCCCCAAGACGATCAAAGTGGGCCGGATCATGTGAGAATCTCCTTCCAGCGCGCGATCTGCGCGCGAACCTGTGAGGGCGCCGTTCCGCCCAGGCTTTGCCGGCTGGCCGCCGACGCCGCCGGCGTCAGCACCGCGTAAACGCTCTTGGAGACCCGAGGCTCCAAAGCCCTGAATTCTTCGATGGGCAGATGAGCCAGTTCGCATCCCAGCGCCTCGGCGCGCTTCACCGCCGCGCCGCTCACCTGGTGGGCCAGGCGAAACGGCATGTCGAGGGTTCGCACCAGCCAGTCGGCCAGATCGGTCGCCGTGGCGTGGCCGGCCCCGGCGGCGGCGGCCATCGCGGCGACCTGGGGCTTCATGTCGCCGATCATGCCGGTCATCGCCGCCAGGGACAGCTCGAGAGCGTCGAAGGCGTCGAACACCGGGACCTTGTCCTCCTGCATGTCCTTGCCGTAGGCCAGGGGCAGGGCCTTCATCACCGTGGCCAGGGCGACCAGGGCGCCCAGCACCCGCCCGGTCTTGGCGCGGACCAGTTCAGCGGCGTCGGGGTTGCGCTTCTGCGGCATGATCGACGAGCCGGTGGTGAAGGCGTCCGAGAGCGTCACGAAGCCGAACTGGGGGGTCGTCCAGAGCACGATTTCCTCGGCCAGCCGGGAGAGGTGGATGGTGCAGATCGTCGCCGCCGCCAGGGCCTCCAGGGCGAAGTCGCGGGCCGAGACGCTGTCGATGGAGTTGGCGGTGGGGCGGGTGAATCCCAGGGCGCGGGCGGTCATTTCGCGGTCGATGGGAAAGGCGGTCCCGGCCAGGGCGGCGGCCCCCAGCGGACATTCGTTCGTTCGCGAGCGGGCGTCGTCGAACCGGCCGGCGTCGCGCCCGAACATCTCCACATAGGCCATCAGATGATGGCCGAAGGTGATCGGCTGAGCCGCTTGCAGATGGGTGAAGCCGGGCATCAGGCTGTCGGCGTGAGCGTCCGCCTTGTCCAACAGACTGATCTGGAGGCGCCGGAGGGCGACGGCGCAGCGCTCGCAGGCGGCGCGGACCCAGAGGCAAAAATCCAGGGCCACCTGATCGTTGCGCGAACGGGCGGTGTGCAGGCGCCCGGCGACCGGGCCGATCAGTTCGGTGAGCCGCGCCTCCACGTTCATGTGGATGTCCTCGAATTCGTCCCGAAAGGGAAAGGTCCCCGCCGCGATCTCGCCTTCGATGAGCGTGAGTCCGGCTTGGATGGCCCGCTCGTCGTCTCGCGAGACGATCCCCGTAGCGCCCAGCATGGCGGCGTGGGCGCGCGAGCCGGCGATATCCTCGCCGGCCAAACGCTTGTCGAAGCCGATCGAGGTGTTGATCGCCGCCATAAGCGCGTGGGGCTTGGCGTGGAAGCGCCCGCCCCATAGAGAATGACCGGTCTTTGCGGAGTCTTCGGTCATATGAGCCAGATCCTCAGCCCCTCCCGCGCCCGTCTGGTCGCTCTGATCGGGATCGCGGCGGTTCTATACGGCATCGCCGGCTGTTCCAAAACGCCGGGGGATTTGAGGTCCCTGGCCCGCGGCGCCATGGCCAAGCTGACGCCCACCGCCCATCCGGCGCCCGCGCCGGCCACACCGTTCGCCGACGCGGCGGGCAAACCGCATGCTCTGGCGGAGTTCAAGGGCAAGATCGCCATCGTCAACGTGTGGGCCAACTGGTGCGCGCCGTGCAAGGCCGAGATTCCCAGCCTCGCCAAACTCGCGACGGCCTATGCCGGCAAGCCCCTGGCCGTGGTCGCCATCAGCGTCGGCAAGGCCGAGGACGAGACCGCCGGCCACGCCTTCATCGACAAGAATCCGCCCCTCGCCTTTTATACCGAACCCACCTACGCCCTGGCCTACGCCTTCAAACCGCCGATCGACGCGATGCCCACGACGATCATCTACGACAAGGCTGGCGTCGAGCGGGCGCGCCTGGCCGGGGGCGCCGACTGGTCGGGGCCGGACGCCAAGGCGGTGATCAACGCGTTGATGGCGAAGAAGTGACATCATGGAGGGGGCGTCGGGGCGCGTCGAATCGGCGGCGCCCCTAAGGTTCCGCCACCACCGGCAGGTCGATGAAACTCGAATCGGGCCCGCCGTCGACGATCCTCTGGGTAGCGGCGTGATAGTCGGCAGGCTTGGCGAAGAAAATGTTCTCGACCCAGGTCTGCGGATTGCGATCGTAGAGGGGGAACCAGGTCGATTGCACCTCGACCATGATCCTGTGGCCGGGCAGGAAGACGTGGCTGGCGTTGGGCAGGGGAAATGAATAGGTCTCCACCTCGCCAAGCGGGATAGGCTTGGGCGCCCAATAGCTCTCGCGATAGCGGCCGCGGAAGATGTCGGCGGCGATCATCAACTGATAGCCACCCAGTTCCGGCTTGGCGGGAACTTCACCGGGATAGACGTCGATCAGCTTGACTACCCAGTCGGTGTCGGCGCCGCTGGTGGAGGCGCGCAGATGGACCTGGGGCGCGCCGGCGATGCGCACCGGGGCCGCGAGGACCTCCGAGGTCCAGCTCACCACGTCGGGGCGGCTGGAGAATTCCCGCTGATCGTCCACCAGCCAACGGCCCCACGTCGAATCCTCGGCATAGGTCGGCCGGATCGGGCGGGCGCGATAGGGAACCGGCTTGGCCGGATCGGAGACGTAGTCCACGAAATCCGCCGCCGCCTCGCTCGGCCGATCGAAGCCGAGGCCGCCGCCAGGCCGGAGCCAGAGCGCTCGTGACCGCTCGGGGCAACCCCTCTTGCAGCTTCGCGGCCACGAATCGTAATCGCGCCAGAGGTTCGCTCCGGTTTCGAAGGCGGTGACCGGCGCCGTGGCGGAAGGCGGCGCGGCGTCTTTCAGGCGGGCGTCGAGAAAGGGCAGCAACACCTTCTGGCGAAAGTATTTGGCCGTGTCTCCGTCGAAACTCAGGGCGCCCAAGGTCGAGCCGTCTCCCTCCGCGCCGCCGTGCCGCCAGGGGCCGATGACCAGGAAATCGCGCGTGTGCGCCGGATCGCTGGCCTTGGCCGCTTCATAGGTCCCGATCGCCCCGAACATGTCCTCCTGGTCCCATTGGCTGGCAACGTAGAGGGTCGGAACGGTGAGGGCGCGGCGCGGCAGAAGGGTCTCCAGCGCCTGGGCTTGCCAGAAGGCGTCGTAGGTCGGGTGCCGCGCCATGCGGGCCGGAAAAGGCAGCTTGTCGACGCCGTTGGCCTTGGCGAAATCCCACGCCGAGCCGGCGGCGAGGAACACGTCATAGTCGTCGATGGCCCCGCGCGGCAGGCTGTCGCCCCCGCCCTTGGCGCTGTCCTGTTCGTAGTAGTAGTCGTAGCCGACCAGGCGAAAGGCGCCGCCGTGGAAATCGTCGTCGTTCAGCCAGGTGTCGGCCACCGGGTTGATCGGCACGGCCGCCTTCAGGGCCGGGTGCGGATCGGTGAGGGCCATCAGCACCATCATCCCGTCATAGGACGTGCCGATCATGCCGACCTTGCCGTTCGACTCCTTCACATTCTTCACCAGCCAGTCGATGGTGTCCCAGGCGTCGGTGGCGTGATCGATGTCGCCGGCGTTGAGCGGCCCGCGCAGGGGCCGCTCGTTCACATAGACGCCGCCCGAGCCGTATTTGCCGCGCACATCCTGCACCGCGACGATGTAGCCGGCGGCGGCCAGTTCGGCGAAGGCCTTGGGCACGATGGCCGCCACGTGCGGACTGGATACCCGGCTGGTCATCTTCGAAGCGTCATAGGGCGTGCGGTCAAGCATGATCGGGAACCGCGCGGCGCCCTTGGGAATCACGATCACCGTATGCAGCTTCACCCCATCGCGCATGGGGATCATCACGTCGCGCTTGACGTAGTCGTTGGCGCTCCGGTCGGCCTTGAAATCGGCCGGTATGTCGCTCGTCATTACGTCCCTGGGATGTGCGGCCGGCCCCGCCGCCAGGGCTGGACCGCCGATCGACAGGGCAAGCAACGTCAGGACGGGGATGCGAGGGAAGGTCAGCGGCATGAGGCGCCTCGAAATCTTGGTGGGAAGTCGGCAAACTCGCCGAGACTGGGCCGCTTGGCAATGACGTGACCGCCGACCGGTCCAGGTTCAAAACCCCAGCCCGGCCCGCAAGGCCGCCGGGGTCATTCCCCGCGCCCGCAGATCGCGCAAGGTCTCGGCCGCGTTTCGCTTGGCGAAACGCTTTCCGTCGGGGCCAAGCAGGAGGCGATGGTGGCGATAGATGGGCGTCGGGAGATCGAGCAGCGCCTGTAACAGCCGTTGAGGGTGAGCCGCTTCGAAAAGATCGGCGCCGCGGATCACGTGGCTGACCGCCTGCAGGGCGTCATCGACCACCACCGCCAGATGATAGGCCACGCCGAGATCCTTGCGCGCCAGGATGATGTCGCCGGCGCGTTCGGGCTGGGCGTCGATGTGTCCGCTCTCGCCATTGGGTCCCGCGCCTTCCTCGATGAAGGTCAGGCCGGAAAGACCGCCCAGTTCGCGCGCCGAGGCCGCCAGCGACAGGCGCCAGGCGAAGGAACGGCCTTCGGCGAGGAAGCGGGTTTCCTCGGTGGGCGTGAGTGGGCCGCCGCGATAGGACTCCGGTGACTCGTGGGGGGCGCGTCCGATGTCGTCCAACACCTCGGCGCGCGTCTTGAAGCATCGGTAGATCAGGCCGCGCGCTTTCAGGCGGGCCAGAGCGGCGCGGTAGTCGGCCAGGTGTTCCGACTGGCGGCGCGTCGGCGTCTCCCATTCCAAGCCGAGCCACGCCAGGTCTTCAAGGATAGCGGCTTCGAATTTCGGGCGGCAGCGGGTCGTGTCGATGTCCTCGATGCGCAGCAGAAGGCGTCCGCCGGCGGCGCGCGCAGTTTCGAAGGCGGTCAGGGCGGAGAAGGCGTGCCCCCGGTGCAGGAGGCCGGTGGGCGAAGGGGCGAAGCGGGTGACGAAGGCGGGGTCGCTCACTCGTGTGGCGGGGCCTTGGAACGGCGGGCGTAGATGCCCACATGTTCGAGGACGGCGCGGACGAAAGCCTCCTCGCCACCCAGCGCGGCCTTCAAGGGCTCGAACTCCTTGAAACCGGCCATCTCGGCCACCCCGTGCGCGGCGCACCAAGCGCCGATGGTGGCCAGTTCCAGTTCCCGCTCGTCGCTGGGGTCGGCCCCGGCGTCGATCAGGGCCTCGCGCACATGGCGCCAGCCGCTGTCGGCCTCCTTGGGGTGATCGCCCATGGTCGCCCGATCGCAGGCCGAATCGTACATGATCCGATAGAGGGCGGGGTTGTCCCTGGCGAAACAGACATAGGCGACGCCGATGTTGGTCATGGCGGCGCGCGCGTCGGGCGCCTGGCTGCGGGCCTTGGCCACCGCCGCGCCCAGTTCCATCCAGCCCTCCTTGGCGACGGCGTCCAGTAGGTCGCACTTGTCCTTGAAGTGGTGATAGGGCGCGGCCGGACTGACCCCCGCCTCGCGGGCCACGGCGCGCAACGACAGCGCGGCGGGGCCTTCGTTCTCCAGGATCCGGCGTCCGGCCTGGACCAGCGCCCGCGACAGGTCGCCGTGATGATAGGGGCGGGACGAAACCTCGTGTGCGTGGGCCATGGCGCTTCCAGTTTCCCTAATTGCGCTCACCGTAAAACTAAATCCGAACGCTGTAAAGATTATGTTGACATCGTTCAGATAGGTGCTATCTAAGCGCTGTCCAGATCGGACAACCTCCTCGCTTGGAAGAGGTTCAACCTAAAACGGAGGGCTTGTCATGTCCCAGTTCAAAATTACCAGCTTCGGCCGTATCGTCGATCGCTCGATCGGCGTCATTCTGGTCAGCCTCGGTGCCATCCTCGCCGGCGCCACCGCCATCGTCGGCGCTTAAGAGCTCAGGCGACCTGAAATGTTCGGGCCAGTGATTTGAGAGGGGCGGCGGAAACCTAAAGCCCCTCTCAAACGCCCCCGTTTCATCGGCGATCGAGCCCTCGCTCTCGCCACGTCTTTCTCCAAATAAAATCACCGGCCTGTCCGCCTCGCGCTTGTCCGTCTTGGAGATGTCGCCCAACATCCTCTATGAGTCGCCACGCGCCCCCCCCAAATCCTGAGCGGGGCGCCAAACGACAAGGAGATTCGCCTTCAGTCCACCGGCGCCGACAATTTCGATGCCGCCGGGATTCGGCGATGGAGGCGGCCATGCAAGTCCTTAGCCGCCCGCCTTCCGGCGCGCCCGCCCTGGTGCTGAACGCCGACTATCGGCCGCTGTCCTATTACCCCCTGTCGTTGTGGCCCTGGCAGGAGACCGTCAAGGCGGTGTTCCTGGGCCGCGTCGATGTCGTCTCCACCTACGACCGTCTGGTCCACTCGCCCTCCCTGGAGATGCGCCTGCCCAGCGTTGTCTCGCTGAAGAGCTATATCGCCCAGGATCGCCCGCCGGCCTTCACGAGGTTCAACCTCTTCCTGCGCGACTCCTTCGCCTGCCAGTACTGCGGCCGAGGCGAGGATCTGACCTTCGACCATCTGACGCCCCGCTCGCGCGGCGGGCGCACCACCTGGGAGAACATCGTCACCGCCTGCGCCCGCTGCAACCTGGCCAAGGGCGGGCGCACCCCGCGCGAGGCGGCCATGCACCCCCGCCGCCATCCCCGCCGCCCCACCATGTACGAACTCCAGGACCACGGCCGCCGCTTCCCTCCGGGCCACCTGCACGAAAGCTGGCTGGACTATCTCTACTGGGATATCGAACTGGAGGCTTGAGGGGGCGGCGGCGCTCGATCTGCCGGTTCGCGAGGGAGGAGAGCGGGATTTGGGTTTCGAGATGTGTGAATCTCGTAGCCCCCGCTGCGCGGAGGAGGATTGAAAACGCGTGAGTTTTCCTCCTACCTGACTGCCAGCGCGTGGGAACAGAACGTAAGGATTGATTGAATGACGCCACGATTGACTTCAGTCGCCCTCGCCATGACGTTCATCCTGAGTTTCGCCGGCGCGCCGCGCGCCCAGCCGGCCGCGCCGAACTACGCCACCCACGAGGGCGACTTCACCATCGGCGACTTCCATTTCGTCTCGGGCGAGACTCTGCCGAAGCTGCGCCTCCATTACATGACGCTGGGAACCCCGATCCGTGACGCCTCGGGGGCGATCACCAACGCGATCCTGATCTTGCATGGCACGGGAGGTTCGGGGAAACAGTTCCTCAGCCCGCAGTTCGCCGGCGAGCTCTACGGGCAAGGCCAGCCGCTCGATATCCGGCGCTACTACATCATCCTGCCCGACGATATCGGCCATGGCGGCTCCCCTAAGCCGAGCGATGGGCTGCGGATGGCTTTTCCCCATTACGGCTATGCCGACATGGTCGAGGCCGAGCACGACCTGACGACGCGGGGGCTGGGCATAGCGCGTCTGCGCCTGGTCATGGGAACCTCCATGGGCTGCATGCACACCTTCATGTGGGGTGAGCGGTGGCCGGCGGGCATGGACGCCCTGATGCCGCTAGCCTGCCTGCCGGTGGCCATCGCCGGTCGCAACCGGCTTTGGCGGACGATGATCGTGAACGCCATCGAGGACGACCCGGCCTGGATGGGGGGCGCCTACGCCGCCGAGCCCCGCGAGGGCCTCATCGCCGCCGCCGACATGCTGATCATCGCCGGAAGCGCGCCGGTCAGGATGCAAAAGGAACTTCCCGCCGCCAAAGACGCCGACGCCTTTTTGACCAGCTATCTGGCCCGGACCCTCCCCCATCTGGACGCCGACGACCTGATCTATCAGGTGCGCTCGTCGAGCGACTACGACCCCTCCGCCGGCCTGGAAAAGATCGTTGCGCCGGTGACGTGGATCAATTCCGCCGACGATTTCATCAACCCGCCCGAACTGGGCATCGCCGAGCGCGAGGCGCCGAGACTGCGCCGCGGTCGCTTTGTCCTGCTGCCCATAA